>NZ_JBFRGE010000076.1:0-32656 GCF_052115185.1 Paenibacillus sp. 2TAB19
TATGAGCACTTGCATGGTATACGACCGTTGCATAGATGAAGAAGGAATTACGGAGAAGCACCCGATTAAGCCGGCTTCGCCATATGCGGGAGCCAAAATTGCAGCCGAGAATATGGTGTTGTCCTACTATTTTGCATACGGATTGCCGACAGTCGTTATTCGCCCGTTTAATACGTACGGACCGTTCCAGAAAACTGGAGGGGAAGGCGGTGTCGTTGCCATTTTCGTGAAAAACAAACTTGCGGGCAAAGACGTTAATATTTACGGAGAAGGCACGCAAACGCGGGATTTGCTCTATGTTGAGGATTGCGCTCGTTTTGTGGCGGAAGCCGGATATTCGGAGAAGGTGAACGGTCAGATCGTAAACGCCGGTCTTGGCAGAGACATATCGATCAACGAGCTTGCTCTATTAATTATGGGGGACAGCAATCGAATCCATCACGTGGAACACATCCATCCGCAGAGCGAAATTCAAAAGCTGCTATGCAACTATTCCAAAGCAAATGAGCTATTGGGCTGGAAACCGCTTATTTCGTTGGAAGAGGGTATTAAGCGTACGGAACAATGGGTGGCCTCAACAGATCTAATTTAAAAACGGGCTTCTAACAAACATCGTTTTACAGAGAAAATTGCAGTAATAATCGCAATGTATTCGCTTACAACAAATTGTTTGACAATTCCATTAACGTGGTGGTATAGTCAAATTGTGGGCCAGACCTTAAGACGCCTCACAGTATTTGAAGATGAAGGGAATGTTTGCGAATGCAAGGTAAAGTAAAATGGTTTAACGCTGAAAAGGGTTACGGATTCATCGAGACTGAGCAAGGCGGCGACGTATTTGTTCATTTCTCCGCAATCCAATCCGAAGGCTTCAAAACACTCGAAGAAGGCCAATCGGTTGAATTCGACATTGTTGAAGGCGCACGCGGTCCACAAGCTGCAAACGTAGTCAAACTGTAATCATCAGGCTATCATTAGCCACCTTATAGATGGTTCATTGACAAGTGCCTATCACAAAGCTCCGGGAAACCGGGGCTTTTTTTTGCGTTCAAAAATTTAAATGGTCCAATATGGACAAATTCGACAAACAATTCAATAAAATTACAAGTAACAAGGAAAATAGACCTAAAAAACTAGTAGAGGCCTGCCGATAGTAATAGTAATGAACGACCATTATAATTGTGGAGGCAATCACATGAAGTTGAAACCGAAATCGAAAGTACTGCCTAGATCGAAAGGGAAATCTGCAGCGAAACTTGCAACAGGTCTATTAAGCGCAACTCTGCTATTGTCTGCTGTAAGTCCGGCAATTGCTTTCGCAGCTGGAACTACTGCTCCAATAGCTGCATCCATCAGCGTAGTTAACAATAAAGCTGGGGTTAAAGATACGGTTAAAGTAACCGGGCTTGAAGTTGGCGATATCATTAATGTATACAATACCGCATCTGCTGGTACTCTTCTCGGTACAGCAACGGTGGCAGCTGACGCGACTGAGGCTACTGTTCAGATCAATCAGATCGGCAGCGGGACTGGCAGCGTATATGTGACTGTTACACGTGGTGAAAATACGGAGAGCTCCAGAACAGCCAAAGCTTTCGATTCCGAAACATCAGCTGCTCTGAATGCTGCCGCAATTACGGTTACTAATGAAGCAACGGGTACAGATGACACGGTTAAAGTTACCGGATTGGCCGAAGGTGACGAGGTAACGGTATATGGCCGTATTATTGCTAGTGCCGTGGTAGGTTCCGGCGAGACGGAAGTAACCGTCGAAGAAACGGATCTCTTGACTGCAACGGGCGGTACAGCTCAAATATCGGTTACTAGATATAATAAATTGGAAAGCGCGAAAGTTACGAAAACCTATGGGTCAGAGCCGGTTACATCCGTTCCACTTGCCGCTAACATTACGGTTGATAACTTTAAAACAGGCGTAAACGATAAGGTCACAGTCAAAAATCTTGTAGAGGGTGACATTGTTAGCGTCTATAAAGCCGCTACGGGCGGTACGGCAATTGGCACTGCTACAGTTGAAGAGGGCGAAACCGAAGCGACGGTCAGCATCGAGCAGCTTGGAACAGTTAAGGGATCGGTCTATGTAAGCTTGAAGAGCGAAGGCAAGCTAGAAAGCGCACGCGTACTGAAAGCATACGACACAGATGCGAGCCCTGCGCTGGTAGCAACGGCAATTACGGTTACGAATGGTCCTACTGGCAAGGATGATACGGTGGTTGTTACAGGTCTTGCTGAAGGCGACGTAGTTAGCGTGTACGGCGTTGTAACTGGCGGTACGGCACTGGCAACGGCAACTGTTGAAGAAGATGAAACCGAAGCAACGGTTACGAAAGCAGACATGCTTACGGCAACTGGCGGAAACGTATACGTGTCCGTGACGAAGAAAGATAAGTTGGAAAGCACTCGCCTAGTCAAAGCTTATGCTACTGAGACCGTATCGACTGCTCCAGTAGCAGCCAATATCGCGGTTAGCAACTTTAAGACAGGCGTTAGCGATGAAGTTAAAGTTTCCGGACTGGCTGAAGGCGATGTAGTTAACGTCTATAAGGCGGCAACAGGCGGCACGCCGCTCGGTACGGCAACTGTAGAAGAAGGCGAAACGGATGCGGCGGTTTCCATTGCACAGCTTGGAACGGCAGCGGGAACGCTCTACGTTAGCGTGAAGAGCGAGGACAAGCTTGAAAGCGTAAGAACGTCCAAAGCATTTGAATCGGAGGCAAGCGCTGCACCAGTTGCAGGAACAATCACGATTACGAATAACGGTACGTCCAAGGACGATACGGTTGAAGTAACGGGACTTGCCGAAGGCGATGTAGTGAAGGTGTACAGCGTGGCTACGGGCGGCACTGCTCTTGAAACGGCAACGGTAGAAGCAGACGAAACGTCAGTAACGATTACGAAAGCTGACTTGCTTGTCGCTAAGGGCGGTACGTTGTATGTATCGGTAACGAAAGTGAACAAAACGGAAAGTGTGCGCACTGCCAAAACTTATGTAACTGAGCCTGTAACGACAGCTCCGCTTGCAGCTAATATTTCAGTAGACAACTTCAAGGTTGGCGTTAGCGATACCGTTAAAGTAACGAACCTTGTTGAAGGCGATGTAGTAAATGTATATGGCGTGGCAACAGGCGGCACTGTTCTTGGTACGGCAACTGTAGAAGAAGGCGAAACGGATGCGACAATTACGATTGTGCAGCTCGGAATTGCTAAAGGTTCTGTGTATGTTAGCGTAAGAAACGACGGTAAAATGGAGAGCGTACGAGTTGCTAAAGCATACGACGCTGAGGCAAGCACGGCGTTGTTAGCAACAGCCATTACCGTTACTAACAATGGCACGAGCAAAGATGATACAGTCGAAGTAACGGGCCTTGCCGAAGGAGATGTGGTAAAAGTATACGGCGTTGCAACGGGCGGTACAGCACTCGAAACGGCAACGGTAGAAGAGGGCGAGACGTCGGTAACGATTACGAAAGCCGATCTGCTGGTGGCCAAAGGCGGCACTCTGTACGTTACCGTTACGAAGCTTAATAAGACGGAAAGCACGCGCACAGCGAAAACTTATGCAACTGAGCCTGTAACGACAGCTCCGGTAGCTGCTAATATTACTGTTGTTAATAATAAAGCAGGCGTGAACGATACGGTTAAAGTGACAAACCTTGTAGAAGGTGATGTAGTAAGTGTGTACAGCGTGGCAACAGGCGGCACAGCGCTAGGTACGGCAACCGTTGAAGAAAGCGAGACCGATGCAACAGTTTCCATCACGCAGCTCGGTACCGCAAAAGGCAATGTCTACGTAAGCGTTAGAAGCGACGGCAAAATGGAAAGCACAAGAGTCCTTAAAGCGTATGATGCAGATGCAAGCGCAGCATTGCTGGCAACGGCGATTACGGTTACGAACAATGTAACAGGCACTGAAGACACGGTGAAAGTTACCGGCCTTGCAGAGGGCGATGTAATCAGCGTATATAGCGTAGCAACAGGCGGAACAGCTATTGCCACTGCAACGGTTGAAGAAGGAGAGACGGAAGTAACGATCTCCGAAGAAAACCTTCTGGTAGCAAAAGGCGGCACTGTCTATGTTGCGATAGCAAAAGAGAACAAAGCTGAGAGCACGCGTACTGCGAAAACTTACCTAACAGAACCTGTATCGACAGCTCCGGTTGCTACGAAAATCRCGGTTGTGAATAACAAATTAGGTGTAGACGATACCGTTACAGTAACCGACCTCGTAGAAGGCGATATCGTGAAGGTATACAGCGTAGCAACAGGCGGCACTGCAATTGGTACGGCAACGGTTGAAGAAGGCGAGACAGAAGCCGTTGTTGAGATTGAACAACTCGGCACTGCAAAAGGCAATGTCTATGTTACGGTTACTAACGAAGGTAAGCTTGAGAGCGCAAGAATTCTAAAAGCTTACGATGCAGATGCAAGCCCGGCTTTGGTTGCAACGGCTATTACCGTTACAAATAACGGAACCGGCAAAGAAGACACGGTTAAAGTTACAGGACTTGCTGAAGGCGATGTAGTTAGCGTATATAGCGCTGCAACAGGCGGAACAGCACTGGAAACTGGTACGGTAGAAGAAGGAGAGACCGAAGTAACGATCTCGAAAGTAGACTTGCTTAACGCTGCTGGCGGTACGGTATACGTGACCGTTGCAAAAGGCGACAAGGCGGAAAGCATTCGTACAGCTAAAACTTATGCAGTAGAGCCTTCGACACCAGCACCTGCATTAGCTACTATTACAGTAACGAACAACAAAGACGGCGTGAATGATACTGTTGAAGTAACGGGTCTTGTTGCAGGCGATATCGTTTATGTATACAAAGCAGCAGCAGGCGGCACGGCGCTTGTGTCCGGTACGGTAGAGGAAGACGAAACGTCGATTAAGGTTTCTATCGCACAACTGGGTGCTGCTAAAGGAACTGTGTACGTAAGCGTGAAGAGCGATGGTATGAAGGAAAGCCTAAGAACGGCTGCTGCATACGAAACGGAACTTACAGCTCCGGCACTTGCGACTAACATCGTTGTATTAAACAATGATGGTGAAGATGATATCGTTCGCGTAACTGGCCTCAAAGAAGGCGACGTCGTGAAAGTTTACGATGCTGCGACAGGCGGAACGGTAATTGGTACTGCAACGGTAGCTGACGGTAAACTCTCCGTTAACGTGAAGATTGCTCAAATCTCCACTGGTGCAGGCAAAGTTTATATTACAATTACAAGAGGCGACAAAGTCGAAAGTATTCGCGTAGTGAAAGACTACATCGCTGAATAATCATTGTATGCGATAAGCAATAATCTATAATTGCCTTGGCTTCTCCATGCTTGTGCATGCGGAAGCCAGGGTTTTTTCAAACCTTAGTTCTACTATGTATTTATCTGAAAATTCTAAATAAACTAAAAACAATTTTGTATTCGCTTCCCGCATATGATATAATAAGAGCATGTAAAGGAGGAGTTCCCCATGATGTACAACATTCGAGGTCAACGCTTTCAAGTTACAGATGCTTTGAGAGACTACRTCGAGAAGAAACTCAGCCGATTGGAAAGATATTTCGAAACGCCAGTCGCCTCCGAAATCAACGTTACCTTATCGGTGACCAAAGGTCAGCACACGGTAGAGGTGACAATCCCGCTCGTCGGCGTTATGCTCAGAGCCGAAGAGAAGAGCGAGGATATGTATGCATCCATAGACGTTGTAGTGGATAAGCTGGAACGTCAAATTCGAAAACATAAAACAAAGGTGAATCGTAAATTCAGGCAAGGCAGCGGTGTACGTGCATTGTTCCGAGAGGAAGGATCGGCCGTATCCGTATTGGATGAGGAAGATGAACTGGAACTCGTGCGCACGAAGCGCTTTACTCTTAAGCCTATGGACGTGGAAGAAGCCATTTTACAAATGAATATGGTGGGCCATAATTTCTTCGTTTTCGCCAACTCAGATAGCAAGGAAGTTAACGTCGTGTATAAGCGCAGCGACGGCAAATATGGATTAATTGAACAAGGATAATGTAACCATATACGGAAGCGGAAAGCACCTCTTTTCCCTAGTGGGAAAGGGGTGTTTTTCGTTTCAAGGGCATCCGTTGCGGAGGTGTCTACAAACTGTTACAATTTAAGGCAAAGAGTCGTAATTCGAAAGGGGAACAATATGCTCGGATTAGTGAAAAAGATATTCGGCGACGCCAATGAGCGAGAAGTGAAACGGCTCATGCGCACGGTAGATGAAATAAATGCAATGGAATCCAAATTTACTGCGCTGAGCGATGATCAGCTACGCGGGAAGACGGATGAATTCAAGGCGCGTATCGCGAAAGGCGAGGAGCTTGAAGAGCTGCTGCCTGAAGTATTCGCGACAGTAAGGGAAGCGTCGAAGCGCGTGCTGGGCATGCGTCATTTCGACGTTCAGTTGCTAGGCGGCATGGTGCTTCACGAAGGCAAGATCTCGGAGATGAAGACGGGTGAAGGCAAGACGCTCGTCGGTACGCTTCCGGTGTACTTGAATGCGCTGCTCGGCAGAGGCGTTCATGTCGTTACGGTCAATAACTACTTGGCACAGCGCGACAGCGAGCTGATGGGTCAGCTGTATAACTTCTTGGGCATGACTGTAGGCTGTAACCTGCACGGCTTGTCGCATGACGAGAAGCAGGAAGCTTATGCTTGCGACATTACGTACGGAACGAACAACGAGTTCGGTTTCGATTATTTGCGCGATAATATGGTGCTTTATAAAGAACAAATGGTTCAACGCCCGCTTTACTTCGCGATCATTGACGAAGTGGACTCCATCTTGGTCGACGAAGCGCGTACGCCGCTTATCATTTCCGGACAAGCTGCCAAATCGACGGAGCTCTATTACGCGGCTGACCGCTTCGTAAGCCGTCTGAAGYCAGAGKAAGACTTTACAATCGACGTGAAGCTTCGCAACGTGACCCTCACGGAGTCAGGCGTAGAGAAGGCAGAGCGTGCGTTCAGCATTGAGAACTTGTTCGATCATGATAACATTCTAATTAATCATCACGTTCAGCAAGGTCTGAAAGCGAACTTTATTATGAAACGCGACGTTGACTATGTTGTCCAAGAGGACGAAGTTGTAATCGTGGACGAATTCACGGGCCGTCTGATGTCCGGACGCCGTTATAGCGATGGTTTGCACCAAGCGATTGAAGCGAAGGAGCAGCTGAAGGTTCAGAACGAGAGTATGACGCTGGCAACGATTACGTTCCAGAACTACTTCCGTATGTACCGCAAGCTGGCGGGCATGACGGGTACGGCTAAGACGGAGGAAGAAGAGTTCAAGCGGATCTACGGCCTGGATGTTATTCAGATTCCTACGAACCGTACGATGGTCAGGAACGACCTTCCGGACGTCGTCTACAAAACCGAGAACGGCAAGTTCAAAGCCGTTGTCGAGCAGATCGTAGAGCGGCATGCGAAGAACCAACCGGTGCTCGTAGGTACGATCTCGATCGAGAACTCTGAGAAGCTCTCCGAGATGCTCAAACGCAGAGGCGTTCAGCACAAAGTGCTTAACGCGAAGTTCCATGCGGAGGAAGCAGAGATTATTTCCCGCGCTGGTCAAGCAGGTTCGGTTACGATCGCAACGAACATGGCCGGCCGCGGTACCGATATTTTGCTGGGCGAAACGGTTGGCGAGCTTGGCGGTCTGCACATCATCGGCACGGAGCGTCATGAGAGCCGCCGGATCGATAATCAGCTTCGCGGACGCGCAGGACGTCAAGGCGACCCTGGTTCGTCGCAGTTCTACTTGTCGCTGCAGGATGAGCTCATGCGCCGCTTCGGTTCCGAGAACATCATGGGCATGATGGATCGTCTTGGTCTGGACGAGGATCAGCCGATCGAGAGCCGGATGATTACGAAGGCGGTTGAATCCGCTCAGAAGCGCGTAGAGGGCAATAACTTCGATACGCGGAAAGTCGTCTTGCAATATGACGATGTCATGAATCAGCAGCGTGAAGTCATCTACAAACAGCGTCGCGATATTCTTGGCTCGGAAGACATCCGCCAAGAGGTTATGGATATGATTAAGCCGGTTATCGATCGGATCGTTGAGGCGCATTGCTCGGAGGATATTCCGGAAGAGTGGGATTTGGAAGCAATCGTGGATTACGTGCAAGCAACGTTCCTGGAGGAAGGCTCGATTACTCGCGACCAGCTCTGGGGCAAGGAGAAGGAAGAGATTGTCGACCTCATCTACGGCAAAGTTGTTGCATACTATGACCAACGCGAGGAAGAGCTTGGCAAAGAGACGATGCGTGAATTCGAGAAGGTTGTCGTGCTGCGCGCAGTAGACAGCAAGTGGATGGATCATATCGATGCGATGGATCAGCTTCGCCAAGGTATCCATCTCCGCGCTTACGGCGGTACGGATCCGCTTCGCGAATATCAATTCGAGGGCTTCGAGATGTTCAAGGAAATGATCGAGAACATTCAAGAGGAAGTATCCAAATATATTATGAAAGCTCGCGTCGAGAGCAACCTGGAGCGTCAAGAGGTTGTGAAAGGACAAACGACGAGCACGAGCGGCGGCGGAGAGGCTGCCGAGAAACGTCCTGCGAAGCGTGAAGAGCGCGTCGGACGTAACGATGCATGCCCATGCGGCAGCGGCAAGAAATATAAGCAATGCCACGGAAAGTAATAGAAGATAGTACGCCAACACACGATATTCGCGTCCTGCGAATATCGTRTTCTATTGGCAACAACCATTAATATGAGGTGAAGCAGACGCTATGTTAGACATAACGGTGAAACAAGATCTGCGTGAAATGGCGAAACGACTCCAAGAACTTAGGGGGTCTCTTTGACTTAGATCTTAAGCAAGAGATGATAGCGAACTTCGAGGAGAAGATGTCGTCGCCGGACTTTTGGGATGACAATGACCGAGCGCAAGGCATCATATCTGAACTAAACGCGGTGAAGTCGGTGGTCGAGGAATATGACCGCATGAATGCCGATCAAGAAGATCTGCAGATGATGCTGGAGCTTGCAGAGGAAGAGAGCGATGAATCGCTGGAAGCCGATCTCGTTAGCGGAGTCAAGGCGCTGAATAGCAAGCTGAGCGACTTCGAGCTGCAGTTGCTGCTTAATCAGCCGTATGACCGTTTAAATGCAATCGTCGAGCTGCATCCGGGCGCTGGCGGGACCGAGTCGCAGGACTGGGGAATGATGCTGTACCGGATGTATACGCGATGGGCGGAGAAGCGGGGCTTCAAGGTCGAGCTGCTTGATTATTTGCCTGGGGATGAAGCCGGAATTAAGAGTGTAACGATTCTTGTCAAAGGCCACAATGCTTACGGCTATATGAAAGCGGAGAAGGGTGTCCACCGTCTCGTACGTATCTCGCCGTTCGATTCGGCCGGCAGACGGCATACCTCATTCGCATCCTGCGATGTAATGCCGGAAATCGATGACGATATCGAGATCGAGATTCGTTCTGAGGATCTGAAGGTCGACACGTACCGTGCCAGCGGCGCGGGCGGCCAGCACGTCAACAAGACGGAGTCGGCGATTCGGATCACGCATATTCCATCGGGAATCATCGTAGCTTGTCAGCAAGAACGTTCGCAGATAGCGAACCGTGACCGTGCGATGAAGATGCTTCGTTCCAAGCTCTACGAGCGTAAGATCGAGGAGCAGATGAAGCATTTAGCCGAGATTCGCGGCGAGCAATCGGATATTGCATGGGGCAGCCAAATTCGCTCATACGTATTCCATCCGTACAGCATGGTCAAAGATCATCGGACGGGTGTGGAGACAGGTAACATCGGAGCGGTGATGGACGGCGAATTGGACGCTTTTATCGATGGATACTTGCGCAATCAGATTCGCCACGAATAGCGGATGGCTCTTGAGCCAGAAGCTGCAAGCGAGCTTAATTGCATAGGATAGGAGAAGAGTTCCAACACTGATAAGGTGTGGAACTCTTCTTTTTGCCGCTTGCCGCTTACATAGAAAAAACACGAAACGAACCTTACATACCGTTTGCCGAATAAAGGAGATGACATCATGGCGGAAGAAAGTAGGGTTAAACGAAGAAAAAGCAGGGAGCAGCTTAGTCCGAGGACAATGTTGGTCTGGCAGATCGCACAACTGCTAGTCGGCTCGGCGATCGTAGCCGTAAGCTTCAATATGTTCATGGTGCCTAACGGCATTGCCTCCGGAGGCGTTTCAGGATTGTCGATCTTGGTGCAGAGGCTGGCTGATATTACGCCGGCGATTACGCAATGGGCGATTAATATTCCGTTGTTCTTTGCCGGGTTATGGCTGCTTGGCAGGAAATTCGCCTTGAAGACAGCGCTCGGCTCGGTGCTGCTTCCGTTGTTCGTCCTGCTTACGGATGGCATACATACGCCTACGCATAATCCGCTGCTGGCGGCCATCTACGGCGGCATCGGCGTCGGATTAGGCCTCGGCCTCGTGTTTCGCGGTGGCGGTTCGACGGGCGGCGTCGACTTGGCGGCTCAAATTTTGCATAAGTACACGGGGCTTCCGCTTAGCCTTGCGGTCGTATGCTTCGACGGCTGCGTGATTGCGGCGGCGGGGTTCATCATTTCGCCGGAGATAGCGCTCTACGCGCTTATTGGTTTGTTTGTCACGAGCAAGACGATCGATTTTGTTCAGACGGGTCTCCAACTCTCTAAGGTAGCTTTCGTGATTAGCGATCAGTCGGAGCAAGTCGCGGACGCGATCTTGCATGATTTGGACCGCGGGCTTACGCGGCTGGACGGCCATGGCGGTTATACCGGCGCCGGTCGAACGGTGCTAATGGTTGTCGTGTCGCAGAATGAAGTGCCGAAGCTGAAGCAACTCGTGCGGGCCATTGATCCGAACGCTTTCGTTATCATAAGCAACACGGCCGAGGTGCTTGGCCAGGGCTTCAAGCTAGACGGCTAACAGCGCGATAAAGGTGAGTTTGATGGCATCAAATGTTCATTGTATTTTTATTAATCAAAATGTATAATAATACGAAACGCTGCATGTATTTTCATCAACTGTGGAATGATGTACAATTAAAAGTTGTGGAAGAGGACAACCTTCCGTTCATAAATACAAGAAAGAATAGGGATTCAATAATAGATAGAGCGGCTGTACGAAGCTTTGGCGCAGGTTGCCACGAGATAGCGGCCGGTAACGAGGAGATGTAAATAATGGAAACGAAGTTGAAAGTAGCAATTGTAGGCTCAACCGGCTACGGCGGCGTTGAATTGATTCGGTTGTTGGCCTCTCATCCGCGCGCGGAAGTGACATCGGTCACTTCGTCCTCCAGCGCTGGAACGCCTATCTCGCAAGGCTTTCCGCACCTGACGGGCATTCATGAAGAATTGCTCGACGATGTGACGCCTGAGACGATTAAAGCGAAAGCGGATGTCGTGTTCTTGGCCACGCCTGCTGGCGTAGCTTCGAAGCTTGCTCCGCAGCTGCTGGAGGTCGGGCTTAAAGTTATCGACTTGTCTGGCGACTATCGGTTGAAATCGCCTGAGCTGTATGAAGAGTGGTACAAGAAGCCTGCGGCAGACGCGCGTTACTTGGAGCAAGCCGTATTCGGACTTGCCGAAGTATACGGCGACAATGTTCGCGATGCGGCGTTCATATCTAATCCGGGCTGTTACCCGACTGCGACGCTGCTTGGGCTAGTTCCTGCCGTTAAAGAAGGCTGGATCGATCCGGCAACCATTATTATCGATGCGAAATCCGGTGTATCCGGTGCGGGCCGCGGGCTATCGCTTGGCAATCATTATGCCGAAATTAACGAAAACTTCAAAGCTTACAAGCTGAACAAGCATCAGCATATTCCGGAAATCGAGATGGTGCTTTCGGATGCGGCGGGCAAACCTGTCGTGACGACGTTCTCTACTCATCTAGTTCCAATGACTCGCGGCATTATGTCCACAATGTATGCGACGGTACAAGGTGAGAGAAGCGCAAGCGACTTCATCGAGCTGTATCAGCGTTATTATGAAGGACGACGCTTCGTGCGCATTCGTCCAGAGGGCGAGCTGCCATCGACGAAGGAAGTATGGGGCTCCAACTATTGCGATATTAGCTTCGCGGTTGATAAACGCACCGGCCGGGTTACGATTGTATCGGTCATTGATAACTTGGTCAAAGGCGCTGCCGGCCAAGCGATCCAAAATATGAATATAATGATGGGCTGGGACGAGACGCTCGGTTTGCAATTCGTTCCTGCATATCCGTAAGGTTATTTTTTGCATGCAATAATAAGAGAGCTGACAACGGACTCATACGCTTGTTACTTTATAATATTCGATCAGATGAAGGAGAAACGATCTTATTATGGGACAGGGTAATCATTCACTGTTCTCGGTCGTCGAAGACGGCTCGATAACGACGCCTATTGGTTTCACAGCAGGCGGATTGCATTGCGGACTGAAAAAATCGACGCGCCATGATCTTGGCGCGATCGTCTGCGAGGTGCCCGCAGCGGCAGCTGGCGTATATACAACGAACGTATTCCAGGCAGCGCCGCTGCTGGTGACGCGTGAGAGCATCGGCTCCGGCGGCACGCTGCGCGCGGTGCTCGTGAACAGCGGCAACGCGAACGCGTGCACAGGTAAGCAAGGCGAAGCGGATGCTTATGAGATGCGCGCCCGTTTTGCTGAGGCGATCGGCGTGTCGGCCGATCATGTAGCCGTAGCTTCTACCGGCGTTATCGGCGAGCTGCTCAAGATGGACAAAGTAAGAGCCGGTATCGATGGGCTGCCAGGCAAGCTTGCCGGAGACCGTACAGGAGCGGATCATTTCTGCCAAGCGATCTTAACGACTGATCTTGTGCAGAAGATGGTGTGCGTAGAGCTCGAGATTGACGGCAAGCGAGTAAGCGTTGCGGGAGCGGCGAAAGGATCTGGCATGATTCATCCGAACATGGCGACCATGCTTGGCTTCGTCACGACGGATGCGGCAATCGGCAGCGAGGCGCTGCAGCAGTTGCTGCGTCAGGCGACTGACCTTACGTTCAATATGATTACGGTTGATGGAGACACAAGCACGAATGACATGCTCGTAGCGATGGCAAGCGGGCTTGCCGGCAACAACGAGCTGACACCGCAGCATGAAAGCTGGGCAGCATACGCTGCTGCTGTTCGCTATGTATGCGAAGTGCTTGCTAAGGCGATCGCGCGCGACGGTGAAGGCGCGACGAAGCTCGTTGAGGTTCAAGTGCGCGGCGCGGTGAGCGACGATGCGGCGCAAGCCATTGCCAAGACGGTCATTGGCTCGTCGCTTGTGAAGTCTGCCGTATTCGGCGCTGACGCGAACTGGGGCCGTATTATAGCGGCTGTAGGCCGTGCGGGTCAGCCGGTTAATCCAGAGACGGTCGACATTCGACTAGGCGACATTATTACGCTGGAGCAGTCGCGTCCCGTCGTGTTCGACGAAGCGGCTGCCTTGGAATATTTAAAGGGCGACACGGTCGTTATCCTCGTCGATCTACATATGGAAGATGGGCAAGCAACGGCATGGGGCTGCGATCTGACCTATGATTATGTCCGCATTAACGCGGCATATCGGACATAGAGAGTCTAACGTTGGAGGGCATAATACATTGATAGAGCAACGGTTTGTTATGAAATGCGGAGGCAGCACGTTAGCGGMGCTCCCTGATGGTTTCTTCGACGAGCTGCGCGAGCTGCAGCAATCGGGCGTACGTCCGGTTATCGTGCATGGCGGCGGACCGGCTATATCCGAGACGCTGTCTAAGCTAGGCATTGAATCTGAATTCGTGAACGGCTTGCGCAAGACGAGCGACGAAGTGCTGGATGTTGTTGAGATGGTACTGGCAGGCCGCATTAATAAAGAGATCGTCCGCAAGATTCAGACGCGAGGCGCACAAGCGCTTGGTCTGTCCGGCGTAGACGGCAAGCTGATTCAAGCAAAGCCTGTTGCGAATGCAAGCGAGATTGGCTTCGTGGGCGACGTAACGGACGTGAATGCAGCTGTTATTGAGGGTGTAATGGGAATGGGCTATATTCCGGTTATTGCTCCCGTTGGCATCGATGGGGCTGGACAACGCTATAACATTAATGCGGATACGGCAGCAGGAGCGGTTGCTTCCCATCTCGGGGTTGAACGGATGATCGTCGTAACGGACGTGCCGGGCATACTGAAGACGGTGGACGGCGAGAAGCAGGTATTGCCGACAGTGACGGTCGAAGAAATCGAAGCGATGATCGCAAGCGGAGAAATATACGGCGGCATGATTCCGAAGGTGCGTGCAGCTATTCAGTGCATACAAGGACGGGTGCGCGAGGTCGTAATCGTTAGCGGCGAGCAGCCGGGCGTATTGACGAAGGCTGTCCGCGAGGGCGGAGTAGGCACACGTATCGTACAAACAAGCGAAGGGCGGGTGTAATGACGATGAGCGAGACAAAGACGGCAGTGGATGCAGGTCAATCCCTATTGCCTACATATGCAAGGTATCCGCTGGCTCTGGTGAAGGGCGAAGGAAGCTGGCTGTGGGACGATCAAGGCAATCGTTATTTGGACTTTATGAGCGGCATTGCCGTTACGAATCTGGGCCATGCGCCTAAGCGCGTCAAGGAAGCGCTTGTGAAGCAACTCGACGAGCTGTGGCATGTGTCCAATCTGTTCCGCATTCCTAACCAGGAGGAAGCGGCGAAGCTCATTACGGACAATAGCAGCGGCGATGCTGTATTTTTCGGCAACTCGGGTGCTGAGGCCAACGAGGCGGCTATTAAGCTGGCGCGTCGTTACCAGCAGCTCGTACAGAAGAACGGACGTTATGAAATCATTACGTTCGAGCAGTCGTTCCACGGTCGGACGCTTGCGACGCTGACGGCTACCGGCCAAGCGAAAGTAAAAGAAGGTTTTGCGCCGCTGCCCGAAGGCTTCAAGACGATTCCGTTTAATGATCTTGCGGCGTTAGAAGCGGCTATATCGGATACGACTGCAGCGATTATGCTGGAGATGGTGCAGGCCGAAGGCGGCATTTATCCGGTCGATAAGGATTACATCAAAGCAGCTAAGGCTTTATGCGAGAAACATGGCATTCTGCTTATTGTCGATGAGATTCAGACGGGCATCGGACGGACGGGCAAGTTGTTCGCATATGAGCATTTTGGCATTGAGCCGGATATTTTCACATTGGCCAAGGGTCTCGGAAGCGGCTTCCCGGTCGGCGCCATGGTCGCCAAGGAGAAGCTTCGCGAAGGGTTCACGGCGGGCAGCCACGGCTCGACGTTCGGCGGTACGCCGATTGCGACGGCTGTCGTGAAAGCGACGCTGGAGGAAATTGTAGGTGACGGTTTGCCGGCACGAGCTGCCGAGCAAGGCGAATACCTAATGGCACAGCTGCGCGAGAAGCTGCAAGGCAATGGATTTGTACGCGATGTGCGCGGACTCGGTCTGCTCGTCGGCATTGAATGCGCAGAGCCGATCGCACCAATCCTGGTAGAGGCGCAGCAGAAGGGCTTGCTCGTCATTTCCGCAGGGCCGAATGTCATCCGCTTGCTGCCGAATCTGCTCGTAACGACAGAGGAGATCGACAGCGCTGTAGCTATTCTGACAGAGCTGCTGGAGACGAAACGTCCGAACTAATGGGATATATAAGCAACCGTAACAACGACGCAGCGAAACGATAGGTTTCGCTTGAAGGAGGGCAAACGCATGCAAGGAACGATTAACGAGGAGTTGGCGTTAAGCCTGAAAGGGCGCGACTTCCTTATGCTGGTCGACTACACGCCGGAGGAAATCCGGTACTTGATCGATCTCGCTATTGATTTGAAGAAGAAGCAGAAGGCGGGCGAAGCCCATCAACTGTTGAAAAACAAAACACTCGGCATGATTTTTGAGAAATCATCCACGCGTACGCGCGTTTCGTTCGAAGTAGGCATCTACCAATTGGGCGGCCAAGGGCTGTTCCTAAGCGGCAGTGACCTGCAAATCGGACGCGGCGAGCCGATCTGGGATACGGCGCAAGTGCTGTCCCGCTACCTCGACGGCATCATGATCCGCACATTCGAGCATCGTAAAGTGGTTGAGCTTGCTCGCGGAGCAACGGTACCGGTCATTAACGGACTGACAGATTTGTCGCACCCATGCCAAGCGCTTGCTGATTATCAGACTGTGCTTGAGCACAAGGGCCGCCTCGAAGGGCTGAAAGTGGCTTACGTCGGTGACGGTAACAATGTGGTTCATTCGCTGCTGATGGGCGCTGCCAAACTCGGCATGAACATGTCGGTCGCTACGCCTGAAGGCTATGAGCCGGATGCGGACATTATTAAGCAAACGATGAGCACGGCTGCTGAGACAGGTTCGATCATCCAGATCGGCCGTGATCCGAAGGAAGCGATTGCTGATGCCGATGTCATCTACACGGACGTATGGGCAAGCATGGGGCAAGAAGCCGAGCAGAAGGAACGCGAGCTTGCTTTTGCCGCTTTCCAAGTCAATGAAGCGTTGACCAAATATGCGAAAAAAGATTACCTGTTTATGCATTGCTTGCCTGCGCACCGCGGCGAAGAAGTGAGCGAAGGGGTTATTGACGGCGCGAATTCGGTTATTTTCGACCAAGCGGAGAATCGTCTGCACGCTCAGAAAGCCATCATGGCAGCTATTATGTCTTAATAGAAATTTCATTTGAAGGGGAGTAAATATTCATTATGGCAAAAGAAAAAATCGTGCTTGCCTACTCCGGCGGCCTGGACACATCGGTAATCCTAAAATGGTTGAAAGAAACGTACGACGCGGAAATTATCGCATTCACGGCTGATATCGGCCAAAAGGATGAGCTGGACGGCCTCGAAGCGAAAGCTCTTGCTACAGGCGCATCGAAAGTATACATCGACGACCTGCGCGATGAATTCGCGAAGGACTTTATTTACCCGATGTTCCAAGCGGGAACGCTGTACGAAGGCCAATACCTGCTCGGCACATCGATCGCACGTCCGCTTATCGCTAAGCGCATGGTTGACATCGCACGCGCTGAAGGCGCTACGGCGATTGCGCATGGCGCAACGGGCAAAGGCAATGACCAAGTCCGCTTCGAGCTGACGGCTGCAGCGCTTGCTCCTGAGATCGGCGTAATCGCGCCTTGGCGTCTGGAAGCGTTCCGCGAGCAGTTCCCTGGACGCGCCGAGATGATCGCTTATGCCGAGAAACACGGCATTCCGGTTACGGCATCGGCTGCTAAGCCTTATTCGACAGACCGCAACCTGCTGCATATCAGCTTCGAGAGCGGCATGCTTGAAGATCCATGGTTCGACCCAAGCTCGGAGGAGAACGAGAGCATGTACGTGCTGAGCGTATCCCCAGAGAGAGCGCCGGACAAAGCGGAATACGTTGAGCTTACATTCGAGCAAGGCAACTGTACAGCTATTAACGGCCAAGAGCTTAGCCCGCTTGAAGTGATGGAGACGCTGAACGAGCTTGGCGGCAAGCACGGCATCGGCCGTGTCGATATGGTGGAGAACCGCTTCGTCGGCATGAAGAGCCGCGGCGTGTACGAAACCCCGGGCGGCACGATCCTGTTCACGGCTCATCGCAAAATGGAATCACTTACGATGGACCGCGAAGTTATGCACCTTCGCGACTCCCTTATCGCTAAATACAGCCAACTCGTATACAACGGCTTCTGGTTCGCGCCTGAGCGTCTTGCCCTGCAAGCGCTAGTCGAAGAATCGCAGAAGAACGTGAGCGGTGTTGTTCGACTGAAGCTGTACAAAGGCAACGTAATCGGCGCTGGCGTGAAGAGCCCGGTCAGCTTGTACAACCCGGATATCGCGACGATGGAAGCAGACCCGTCCCAAGCATACGACCAAGGCGACGCAACAGGCTTCATCCGCCTGAACGCGCTTCGTCTGAAAGTATCTTCGGCAGTTAACAACAAATAAATCCGGAAGCTTGGCGGAAGCATGAGGCAGAGGACTCGGCGAAGCTGCAGTAACAGCAGCAGCGGCGTTGAGGGGTGCTGCGTCATGCTTTTCGTCCGTTTCTCCGGCAGGGAGTGTATGAGCGAGTGAGCAAACTATGGGGCGGTCGGTTTACGAAGAAGACAGACCAATTGGTAGAAGAATATACAGCATCGATCATGTTCGACAAAGAGCTTGCCGAAGAAGACATTCAAGGCAGCTTGGCGCATGTAACGATGCTTGGCAAGCAAGGCATCTTGCCTGCCGATGACGTTGAGAAAATCAAGGACGGCTTGCACCGCGTTCTTCAGCGCATTAAGCGCGACGATATTGAATTCTCCATCGGCGACGAAGACATTCATATGAATATCGAGAAAACGTTGATCGACGACGTTGGCACGGTAGGCGGCAAGCTGCACACCGGACGCAGCCGCAACGACCAAGTTGCAACGGATATGCATTTGTGGCTTCGCAAACGCGTTGTTGAATTCGTCGATATGCTGCATAAGCTGCAATCCGCGCTTATCGAGCAAGCGAAGGCGAATATCGATACAATCGTTCCGGGATACACGCATTTGCAACGGGCTCAGCCGATCTTGTTCGCGCATCATCTGATGGCGTACGTGTCCATGTTCGGACGCGACATCGAGCGCTTGCAAGACAGCTACAAACGGATCAATGTGCTTCCGCTAGGAGCGGGCGCTTTGGCCGGCACGACGTTCCCGATCGACCGCCATTTCGTGGCGAGTCAATTGAAGTTCGACCGTGTGTACGAGAACAGTCTGGACGCGGTAAGCGACCGCGACTTCATTCTTGAGTTTCTGTCGGACGCCTCGATCATCATGATGCATTTGTCGCGCTTAAGCGAAGAGCTGATCCTGTGGTCGAGCACGGAGTTCCATTTCGTTGAACTGGATGACGCATTCTGCACAGGCAGCAGCATTATGCCGCAGAAGAAAAATCCGGACGTGCCGGAGCTTGTTCGCGGCAAAACTGGGCGCGTGTACGGCAATCTCGTTGGCTTGCTGACGGTGTTGAAGTCGCTTCCGCTTGCTTACAACAAGGATATGCAGGAAGACAAGGAAGGCATGTTCGATACCGTGAAGACGCTGCAAGGCGCGCTTCAATTGTTCGCGCCTATGATTGCGACGATGAAGGTCAACAAGGATCGGATGCGCCAAGCGGTCAATCAAGACTTCTCGAACGCAACAGACATCGCCGACTTCCTCGTTGGCAAGGGCTTGCCATTCCGCCAAGCGCATGAGGTCATCGGCAAGACGGTATTGTATTGCATCGAGCAAAACAAATACTTGCTCGACCTTACGCTTGATGAATTCAAGCAGTTCTCGCAATTGTTCGACGACCGCATCTACGCGGTGCTTCAACCGGAGCAAGTCGTCAATGCGCGCAATGTATACGGCGGCACAGCGAAGACGCAAGTCCAAGACGCGATCGGCCGCGCCGATGCCGCGCTTGCGGAGACGGCTGCATGGGTGACGGAGTACGTCGAGCGCAGCCGCTAAGCACTGATGTTATAGGAAGAAGAGGGATCTCCCTCTTCTCTTTTTTGTTTTCAATCCTTATTTTTCTAAAAACCTCGACTCGTTTATCCGATAAATAATATAGATTTTTTTATTTTTATATTTAAATCATCCAGAAGAGAGGTTTCAAGAATGAATAAGGCGTTAAGTTTATGGTTAAGTATTGCATTAATCGCGGTTATGATTCCATTATCAAGCGTACATGCCGCCAGATATTTACCATACGTAACGGTCGGCGAATTAAGCGAAGGTTTGGCATGGTATTTGGATTACGATGAAAGCACGGACATTGAAACTTTTGGGTTTATTGATACAGCCGGTAAAGCGGTCATTCCTGCCAAGTATGACGGGGTAATGGATTTCCACGACGGTTTGGCACCGGTCATGCTGAACGAGAAGTGGGGCATGATCGACAAGACAGGCAAAATCGTTATTCAGCCGAGCTATGACTCGATTGGCGAACAATTTGTAGATGGTCTGATGCTAGTCGCTAAGGGCGAGAAGTGGGGCTTTATTAATAAAAAGGGCGAGCTCGTTATTGAGGCGAAGTACGAATCGGCATCCAGCTTCGGCAGCGGGATTGCGCCTGTAGTATTGGACGGCAAGCCGTTCTATATCGATACGACAGGCAAGCAAGTTTTCGAAGCGAATTATGATACGATCTACAATTTCTTGGAAGGTTATGCGATCTATAACGAAGGCGACTATTGGGGTTATATCGACGCGACTGGCAAGGAAATAGTAGCGCCGAAGTATGATTTGGCTTACCCGTTCCAAAATGGACTCGCTCCGGTTCTCAAGGGTGATCTGTGGGGCTTTATCGATACGACGGGCAAGGAAGTCATTAAGCCGCAATACGAAGATGTGTATTCGTTTAATGGAGGATTGGCCGCGTTCATGCAGGACGGTCTATGGGGCTTCATCGATAAAAACGGCAAAGTGGTCGTAAAACCGAAATATGATGAAGTATATTCCGAATATATTGAGGGGCTTGCTTTAGTAGGCAGATACATCAACGAAGAAGACATGGTGCAAGGCTATATCGACGCGACCGGCAAGGAAGTCACGAAGTTCGTCCTCAACTTTTTTGGCGGCGAGTTCGAGAACGGTTATGCCATTGCATCCGACGGCGATTACCAAACCTATTACATTCTAAAGAGCCCTCTGCTTGCGCCCGTTTCCGCGAAGCCAACGGCATCCAAAGTGATGGTGAACGGCAAGGCGGTATCGTTCGAAGCGTACAATATCGGCGGCAGCAATTACTTTAAGCTCCGCGATCTGGCATTAGCGGTTAACGGTACGAACAAAAACTTCGAAGTCAGCTTTGACAAAGCTAAAAACGCGGTCAATCTGCTTGCGAACAAAGCCTATACGCCAGTAGGCGGCGAGCTAGCTGCTGGAACAAGCCAAGCCGTTAAGTCTGCTTCGCCTACCGCATCCACAATTTATGTTGACGGCGTGGAAGCACCGCTTAAAGCTTATAACATTGGCGGCAACAACTACTTTAAGCTAAGAGATATCGCTAAAGTGTTCAACATCGGCGTAACATGGGATGCTTCGACCAGCACGATCGGCATCGATACAAGTCTCGCTTACACCGAATAGAACAGTCGGCAAAGCCCCGCACAGCACAGCTGCGCGGGGCTTTCTCATGCCAAAAACTTTCGTTATCCTGTGAATGCCTGCACTTCCTCGTCCTAGATGCCGTCCTCCACGACCGAATCTTTCGGAGTCGGCGTAGGTGCAGGCGAGTTCTCGCCCTGCTGAGGCCCGCGCTCGATGATCGTCGGCTGCGCGCGATACGTATCATGCGAGACTTTCTCGCGGGACGTTTCTTTGCCGTCTTTATAGAGGATGCGGAACGTGTCAACGACATACCCTTGTTTGCCGCTGTCAACGACGACTTGCTTGCCGGCAGGCAACGAGGCGTTTACCGTCTCCACGATTTTTGGTGACAGGGTGTCCGTAGTAACCGATTCAACATCGTAACGAAGGCTTTCGTCCATTGTGCCGAACAGCTTGATCGTCACCGTGCGATCCTTTACCTCTGTCCGAATGATGAGATGTTTGCCGGTTGTGTTTTTGAAGCGGAAGTTGATGGCGCCGCCGGAGTATGTCGCATCCTGCCCAAGAGGTAGATACGCGACGGGAATCGAGTGATTGCGCCGTTCTACGATTTCAAGTCCTGCTCGCAAAATCGCATTATACAGTGTGCTCGATACTTGGCAGATGCCTCCGCCGATGCCGGGCACAAGCTTGCCGTTCAGAATGACGGGAGCTTCCCGATACGTGTGCTCCTTCTCCGTTGCCGTTATGAGCTTATCGTAATCGAACACTTCGCCAGGAGCGAGATGGGTGTCGTTCAACATTTCCGCCGTAATCGTTACATTATGGGCGCGTCCTTCCGCGCTCGTCTTGAAATCGGTCGAGAACTCGACGATTTTGCGATCAATGCCTTCCTCCTTCAATGCCGCCAGCGTCACCTTCGGGTGAATCGCCGTAATGGGAAGCTCATCGGCGAATGTTCGTTCAATCGGCTTCGCCAGCTCCTGCTCATCAATCCATACCCACCCATTGACTTTCTCGGATAACGATTCAAGCTGGATTCGATAGCCGTCGACATGCGGCACATAAAGCACCTCGTCTTTATCGGTAATCGTACGGGAGGCATCTTTTGGTTCGTTTTTTTCGATCCAGCCCCATTGCTTGCGAACGGCGGAATCGAACGTATCACGCTCCCAGCTCTGCGATAGCGAATAAGACTTCGGAAAGCGGTAACGGTATTCGGCCCGGTCCCATATGCGTCCATCACGCAGCTTAAGCAGCGCCTCTTTCACGCCTTTGAACTCCGCCTTGTATCCTAACTCGCTTACCGCCCATTGCTTGCTGTCGCCGGTCTCGGTATTCGCGTTTATCGTAATGGTCCGTTTTTGGAGGGACTGCTCGTAATCATCCAATAAGCCAAGCGCCTCATTAATCGTCATGCCGCCAATCGGAATGCCCCCCACGACAACGCCTTCGGGCACGGTATCCTGTGTAGCATAGTTCCACAGCAATACCCATCCGACCCCCGCCGCTGCAAGCAATATTACCAACGATATAACCAAGCCGAGATACAGTCGCTTCAAAATGAACAACACCCTTCCCGAATTTGAAAAATAATGAATACTAACCCGTTTACCAACTATATGCATCAGCGGCGCCGTTCTTGTCTTGAGCGGGCTGAAAGCCTTATTGCAGCGCGTCAAACTCTCTATTCGACATAGGACTCCATTATTAGAATTGTGAAAATATGAGGAAACAAAGCCCATTTTGAAGGATTTCGTGGCAACCTGTCGAATTACATAAAGCTGACTATTAACAGGATGTGATGAATGTGATTGAAATGCAGGACATTTGGAAGACGTATGCGGATGGCACACATGCGCTTCGCGGCGTTTCCGTTCGAATAGATCGTAATGAATTTGTATACCTCGTAGGGCCTTCCGGCGCAGGCAAATCGACCTTTATGAAGTTGATTTACCGTGAGGAAGTGCCGTCCAAAGGGCAAATATCGGTGAACGGCTTCAACATTGGCAAGCTTAAGCCTCGCAAGATTCCATACGTGAGACGCAACATCGGCGTTATTTTCCAGGATTTCAGATTGCTTCCGAAGCTTACCGTATTCGAAAATGTCGCTTTCGCCATGGAGGCGATCGAGGCGCCCCGCAGAGTCATTAAGAGACGCACGATGGAGGTGCTGGAGCTTGTCGGGCTTAAGCATAAGCACGCCTCCTTGCCGGCACAGCTATCAGGCGGCGAACAGCAGCGTGTCGCCATTGCCCGCGCAATCGTGAACAATCCGTCGGTTATTGTCGCGGACGAGCCGACAGGCAACCTGGATCCCGAGACGTCGCTGGGCATTATGAACCTGCTTGAAGAGATTAACTTCCGCGGTTCGACAATCGTCATGGCTACGCATAACAAGGACATCGTCAACTCCATGCGCAAGCGCGTCATTGCCATCGAGAACGGCAACATCGTTCGCGATGAAGCGAGAGGAGAGTACGGCTATGAAGCTTAGTACGATTCTCCGGCATATGCGAGAAGGCGCGAAGAACATTATCCGCAACGGCTGGATGTCGTTCGCTTCGATGAGCTCCATGTTCATCTCGCTGTTTATACTAGGAGTTTTCCTGCTGCTTGCATTGAACGTGAACGCAATGGCGGATCAGATAGAAAGCCAGGTTCAGATTCGGGTCTACTTGCAATTGAACGTCGATCAAACCAAGATGACAGAGCTGCAGAACAAGATCGGCAACATAACGGAAGTAAGCAAAGTGAAGTTCGTGTCGAAGGCAGAAGGGCTTGATATATTGCGCGAAAGCCTTGGCAAGGAGAATGAAGATTTGATTGAGGGCTACGAGAATGAGAAGAACCCTCTGCCAGATTCCTTTACCGTCGAGGTCTACGATCCGCTATCGATCGAAACGGCGGTTGCGCAGATCGAAGCCATCAACAAGGCGGACGAGTCGCTGCCGATTGCGAAGGTCAAGTACGGCCAAGGCACAGTCGAGAAGCTGTTCACTATAACGAACGTAGTGCGCAACATCGGTTTCGTAGTCGTTATCGGCCTAGGCATTACCGCGATGTTCCTCATCTCGAACACGATCAAGATGACGATTATCGCCAGACGCCGTGAGATTGGCATTATGAAGCTGGTAGGAGCGACGAACTCGTTCATCCGCTGGCCGTTCTTTATCGAAGGCGCCTTAATCGGATTGATCAGTTCCGTATTGACTACGGCTGTCATCTGGGTTGCATACTCGCAATTTGTTAGCTTTACGGAGACGGATTTGGCTCTAATGATGATTAAGCTCGTCACGTTTAAAGAAGTGGCTGGAATGGTCGCGCTGCTGTTGATCGGACTAGGAACATTGTTAGGCATTTGGGGCAGCACCATTTCGGTACGAAAGTATTTGAAAGTGTAGGTGATGATGGTAATGAGGAGAATAGCTGGTGTTATTGTAGTAACGCTGCTTACCGTATTTATGTTGCACCCGGCAAGCGGAGAAGCGGCATCGCTTAGTCAGATCAAGAAACAGATCGAGGAAGCAAAGAAGGAAATGCGGGACGCTGAGAGACGCGCAGCAGAAGCGCAGAAGCAGGCAGCTAATGCTAATTCTCAGAAGTCGGACATTGAAGTGAAGAAGTCCGACGCGCAAGCCTCGATTCAGAATATACTTGCGGAGATCGACAATGTAACGGTTAACAAAATGAATACGCAGGCAGAGGTTGATGCGAAGGAGGAGGAGTTGCTGCAGACAGGCACTCAGCTGGAGCAAGCCGAGCAACGTGTCGTAGAGCGCGACGAGCTGCTGCAATCGCGTATGCGTCTTATGTATACGAACGGATTCGTGTCGTATATGGATGTCTTGCTAAGCGCAACGAGCTTCACCGATTTCATCGATCGTTTCGATGCGCTGCAGTCGATCCTCAGTCAGGATCACGATATACTCGAAGAGCAGAAGCAAGAGAAGGAGCTTGTCGTTCAGAAAAAAGCCGAGGTCGAGAAGYAGTTCGCCGAGGTTAAGGCCATGTACGATAAGTTGGAGAAGTACGAGAACGCGCTCATCGCCAAGGAGCATGAGAAGGAGCAATTGATTGCCAGCTACAACAGCAATCTCCAAGCGCTCGACTCGGAACTGGAGCAGCTTGAGGATATTGGAGAAGAAGCAGAGAAAGAGTTGATGCAACTTGCATCGAAGGTGTCCAAGCTGAATGCCGAGAAAAACCGTATTTCCAATCCGTATAGCGGCGGCAGACTCGGTATGCCGATCAAGGACAACTACCGGATTAGCTCGAACTTTGGCACGCGGACGCATCCAATCACAGGCAAGAAGCATACGCATACAGGTATCGACTTCGCTGCGCCGCAGGGCACGGATATTTATGCGGCGGAGGGCGGCGTCGTTATTATCTCGCAAACCTGGAGCAGCTACGGCGAGTGTATCGTAATCGACCACGGCAACGGCTTGTGGACGCTGTATGGTCATATTCGCAAAGGCGGCCGATTGGTCAGCAAGGGCGATACGGTCAAGAAAGGCGACAAGATCGCTGAAGTCGGAAGCACAGGCAACTCGACCGGACCGCATCTTCACTTCGAGGTACGTAAGAATGAGGTTGCCGTCAACCCGGGCGGTTACTTGAAATAGTTCGATAGGCATTAGCGATAACTTATAGGTAGACAACCAAGAGGCAGCCATATGGCTGCCCTTGTTTTTAAACGATKCCTTGCAAATAATTGTAAGCCGCTTGTCATATACTAGGACGGTATTAGGAAGAGAGCCAAGCCTGCGACCAGGTTCGGCACAGGCAATACTGGGAAAATATGAAGGTGGTGTAGAAGGGTGCAATTCAAAGGACGCACAGTGTTCGCGTTCGTGATGCTGACGATGTTCGCTTCTGTGCTCGTAACGCTGACGATCGCGGACCAGCTTATTAATCCGAAGGTGGAAGCTGCGCTCACCTCTGCGTCGGCGGAAGGCGGTACAAGCCGCTACAGCTTGAAGGAAGATGAGCTAACGAAGCTGAATGCCGTGCTTGAGCTGATCGAGACGAAGTATTATGAGAAGGTCGATCGTCACGAACTGGTGGATGGTGCGGTAAGCGGCATGATGTCTTCGCTGGAGGATCCGTATTCCGTCTATATGGAGAAGGACGTAGCGCAGCATTTCTCCGAGTCGATCGAAGGCTCGTTCACCGGAATCGGTGCAGAAGTGACGATGGAGAACGGCAAGATTGTCGTTGTCGCGCCGATCAAAGGATCGCCAGCCGAACGTTCCGGCTTACTAGCCAAGGACGTGCTTATTTCTGTGAATGGCGAGAAGCTTGACGGTTTGAGCCTGCAGGATGCAGTTGCTAAGATTCGCGGTCCAAAAGGTACGAAGGCGAAGCTGCAAGTGCTTCGCAGCGGCTTTAACGAGCCGGTGCAGCTCGTACTGATTCGAGACGATATCGACGTCGAAACCGTCTATGCGAATTTGCGAACCGACGGTGTCGGAGTCATTGAGATACGGCAGTTCTCGCTTCATACGGCGGAGCGCTTCAAGGAAGAGCTCGCCAAGCTGGAGCAGCAGGGGATGAAGGGATTAGTTATCGATGTGCGCAACAATCCTGGCGGTATTCTCCCTGTTGTCGTTGACATTGCCGAGTCGTTCCTTGCCAAAGGTCAGACGGTCGTTCAAGTCGAGGACCGCAGCGGCGAACGCGAGAAGACGTTATCGGAAGGCCAAAGCAAGACATACCCGATCACCGTGCTCATGAACAAAGGCAGCGCAAGCGCATCGGAAATATTGGCCGGCGCACTCCAAGAGGGAGCTGGCGCGAAGCTGATCGGCGAGACGTCGTTTGGCAAAGGTACGGTGCAAGTCAGCTACAACAAAGCGCTTGGCGATGGCAGTCTCGTCAAGATGACGATTGCGAAGTGGCTGACGCCTAACGGCAACTGGATCCATGAGAAAGGCATTAAGCCGGATATTGAAGTACAGCCTCCGGATCTCTATACGGTAGCAAGACTAAGTATGTCCGAGACGCTGCAACAGGATATGCTCGGCGAGCAGGTCCGCAGCGTTCAAATTATGCTTCATGGCTTAGGCTACGAGCCGAAGCGCGAGGACGGATATTTCGGTCAGGAGACGACCGAGGCAGTCAAGCGATTCCAGTCGGAGCATAGCATGCCGGCAACAGGCAAGGTTGATGTGAAGACCGCAGAAGCGCTTGAACAAGCGGTAGTTAAGTGGATTCAAGATGAGAACAATGACGTTCAACTGCATGAAGCAATCAAGGTGTCAGGCAGGAAATAACTCATTGGCGTCGAATGAATAAGAGGTTGGCTCTATCGTGGAGCCGGCCTTTTATTTTTTTTGCTAAATCGCGCGTAAGCGGAGGAGTGTGGAGATTGGCAACGTTGATTGATTTGCTGGAAGCGTTCGGACAGGCAGCCATACAACTATTAGCGCAGCCTTTTTATTATATTTCGGTTTTATTTATTATTTTGCAATATACGAGACAGATCCGGATGGAAAGACAGCTGTTTGCGGTTAAGCTTCATAATTGGCCTGCTCTTGTGCTGCGGGCAATGGTGGCTGGCTTGGCGGTAGGGCTCGTCGTGTCGGCGGTCGGCGCCTTTATTGGAACGGCGTTAACGGGAGAAGCGGTGTTATGGCTTTGGGCAATAGCTGTCCTATTGATGCTCATACGCATTCGCTACTTGTGCTTCGCCTACAGTGCTGGTATTATCGCGTTGCTTCAGTGGGGGATTGGCTTCACAACGCTAGCCGAACGTTCCGACTGGGCCGGTTCGTTATCGGCTTCGCTTGCTGAGATTGATACTGCAGGATTGCTGGTAATCGTTGCTCTTCTTCATCTAGCAGAGGCCGCACTCGTCCGCTGGCAGGGAGACAAGCTATCCACTCCGCTGTTCGTGGAAGGGAAGCGGGGCAAGCTTGTTGGCGGTTATATGCTGCAAGGCTTCTGGCCTGTACCGCTGCTTATGATCGTCCCGGCCGCTGGTGGCGGAATGTCGCAGACGGCGCTGCCATGGACGCCGCTCTTCGGCGCCGATTGGACGCAAGGATGGTCAGTCATAGCGCTGCCGATGGTGATCGGCTTCACGGAAATGACGCGCTCGCTGCTGCCTAAGCAGAAGGCGAAGCATGCGGCTAAAGGGCTACTGCTGTACAGCGTTATCGTAACCGCGGCCGCGCTTGCAGCCTGGCAACTGCCGATGTTGCTTCCGCTAGCAGCTGTTGTAACGTTGCTGCTGCATGAGGCGCTTGTATGGCGCAGCACCGCATCGGAAGCGCGGAGATCGCCGCTGTATGTGAATGATGCGCGCGGCTTACGCATATTGGGGATTGTACCGGGTACGCCCGCTGCAACGATGGGGCTTCTGCCCGGTGAAGTAATTCATAAGGTGAACGGCATTCGGATCAAGAACAAGGAAGAGATGTATGAAGCGCTGCGGCATAATCCTGCGTTCTGCAAGCTCGAAGTATTGAACTTCGAAGGTGAGATCAAGTTTGCGCAGCGCGCGCGTTACGCGGGCGAGCATCATCAGCTTGGCGTCATCTTGGCGCCGGATGAGCAAGCCAATTATTATGCGGCTGCAGGTCCGGCATCGTTGCTCGAGCTTTTGCGTTCGAGAACGGCCAATAAGCGCGGCGGCGAAGCGGCGGCAGCCAGCGAAAGCCACGAAGCCTAATAGCAACAAAAAAAGCGGTTGAAAGGGAGCACTTCCCTTCAACCGCTTTTTCTTAATTCGTTTTTCTATTCAATCGGAGCGCAGCGCCGATTAGTACAAGAGATGCTCCGAGCGCCACGAAAGGCAGATTGCTTGAATCGCCCGTCTTAGGCAGCTCGTCGACATCAGGTGCTTGTGCTGTTCCTCCGCCTTGCGGTATTTCCTCCACATCAATTTCGAAGAACAGCTCTTCTTCCTCGCCATTCTCATTCATTACAATGATGGAAAATTTATCCTTGCCGATAAAACCTGGATTCGGCGTATATACCCACTTGCCATCCGGCGTAACGGTTACTTTGCCGTTCTCCGGCAGTTTGCCTGACTTCGCATTTCCTTTCTTCGGAACGTCAACTTTATCCTCGATCGGTTTCTTTTCCTTCGTCACTTCTTTCTCGATTGGAGGAGTAGGCGATGGTTTAATCGTTGGCGCAGGCGTTACGCTTGGCGCAGGAGTAACAGACGGCGTTGGCTCTGGCGTCACAACCGGCGTTGGTTCAGGCGATGTTGCAGGTGTTGGGCTAGGCGTAACTTCCGGATCCGGTTCCGGTGCGGTTACGCGTTTTACATTTTCAACCGTAATGGCTTCGTTGTCTTCGTTAATCGTGATTGGGTATTCGCCATCGCCGTCGATCCTATAACCCGAAGGAGCTCTGTATTCCTTCAAAATATAATCGCCGTAAGGGATGTTGACGAACACTGCTTTCCCTGACGCATCCGTTGTAACCCGTTGCAGCTTCGTAGTCAGCGTGCTGTCATACAGATCGAATATAGCATTCGCCAGCAGTTTGGCGGCGTCGGAGGCCGATACCTTCGTGACGGTCAAGTCACCTGTCAGCTTTGCGTTCGCAATCGTAATTTGCTGTTCACCCTTGGAGTTGATCGTAATTGTGTACTCGCCTGTGCTGACGATGGAATAGTCGGCAGGAGGTGTCACTTCTTTCAGCGTATATTGACCGTATTTCAAGTTGTCGAATAATGCAATGCCATCATTGCCGGTGTACTCGGTATCGCCGACCTTCTGGTTGTTCGAATTACGATAAAGCTCGAATGCCGCGCCTGCAAGGGTAAGCGTATTGTCGCTCGAATCAACCTTCGTGATTTTCAAGCTGCCCTTATATGCACTGCCTGTGCCTGAGCCGCCCGACAATTTGACTTCGACTTCGGAAGGCTCGTCAATGGTAACAAGATCGACGCCGTTACCGCGGAATGCGACGCTGTTCGTTAAGTTGTCGCCGTCCTCCGCGTCAATTATCGTTTTGTATTCCAGAATGTACGGTTTCTTAATGACGGAATGAAAGGTTAGAACGAAAAGGCTGTCTCCTTCGCCGGCAGCCGGATCTGGATTCGCTTCTACCTTAACCTCATATAGGCTGGTATCAGCCGGTCCGGCTTTCGTAACGTTGCCATCCTCGTCCACGGTCGTATCGTAGAGGACGAAGGAATCGTCCACGATAATCTGCTTGCTGCTTGGCGTGTCGATGATGCTCGCGTTCTCAACCGTAGATTGGCCGCGGTTAATGTAGACGGTCCAATCGATCACGTTCGGATCGCTGTCGTTCTGATCGCCGCTCTTCGCTACGTATTCTCCTGCTTTCGGGATTTCTACGGTTTCGGACAGCGTCTTCGGATCATAGCCGTCAGCCGTCAATATCGCGTTGTTGATGATGGATTCGTTCTCGATGAATTCGTCCTCAAGTTCGGTGCGGAACGAAATGAAATAAGGGCTCGTAATATCGCCGAACTCGATAACGAGCTTCTGCCCATCTGCTTCGTCCTCAACGGTGAGCGCGTAGTCAGCCGGATCAACGATCGCGCCGTTGGTAGTCGTTCCGTTAGCAGCTACGGCCATATGGCGAACCTCAATCGAATTGGCCACGTATTTTTGCTCAGACGAGAGCTTGTCCGTAATGACGGCATTTGGCAGCGTTTTACTGTTGTAGTTGATGCCAAGCTCCCATGCGATCTCTTTCGTATCAGCGTAGTAGCGCCCGTTCTTGAAGCCGTTGTCGATCGTTTCTTGATTTGGGCTAGGATTGGATGGAGCTGTCTTGCTGAGATCAGAGCCTGTATCTTCCTCTTTCCACTTCAGGCTGCCTATGTTGTTATAGCTTGTCTTGTTCGTGGCATACGAGCCGTCCGTATAATCGTACTTTGTCGTGTAAGTGATCGTATGCGGCTGGTCTCCATCCCCGAAATCGACGGAGAAGCCTTGAACCGTATCGATTGCCGAATTGTCTGGTTTATAATTTACGGTATAAGTGCTGCTAGCGGCTGCTGCTCCGTCAATCTTCAAGCTGACTGCGATTAGCTGCTGTCCGTCGACTCCGAAGGTGTCGTCGAACCGCAGATCGTACAGCTCATAGCCGTTGCCGTTAATGCGGATTGTCCAATCGATCGTTCTTGTCGCGTAATTGAAACCGGAATTGCTCTTCGAGAAAAAGGTTTGTTTGATGCCTTGCGTGCTGGTCGATGATCCGCCATCTGCCGTTACATCGTTTTTGATCGAAGCGTCCTCGTAGACGTTGGCCGAGGGTTCCGTTTGATACTCGATGATATATGCAGAGTTGATTGCATTGTTGAATGTTAGGATGAAGCCGTTCTTACCGGCGATAGCAGGAGAATCGTCTACGCTGTAATCAGCAGGAGACACTAGACTGCCGGCAATGCCTGTATTCGGGTCAGGTACCTCGAAGACCTTGATCGAGCCGGCAACGAGCTGATGCTTATCGTTGAACAGGTCGGTAATCGACGCGGAATCTATCGCGTTTTCGCCGAAATTGTACTTGATCTGCCAATCGATGAGTTGAGTTGTTTCGCTATATCCTGTCGATGATTTTTTCAAAAGCTCACCGCGCTTATTGTCTACCTTCTTCGTAGCAGAAGTTGGACTGACGTTATCGCCCGTAAAGTTTACAGTGTTCGTAAAGCTTTCCGTAAGAATATGCGTGCTGTCGATGGATGTCGAATAAGTAAGTCGATAAGCGGAAGCGATGTCTCCCAGCTCGATAACTAATTCGTTGTCCGGAGCCACGGGCAGCGTTACATCATAAGCCGCCGGATCAACGAGGACCGGATTGAATGCATTGCCGTCCGTATCGATATCCAACTTCTCCAGCTTCAGTGTGCCGTCGTTCGTGAACGTGAGACCCGAAGGAATGACGTCGCTGATTTTCGCATTCGCGACTTTTTTGAGCGCTTTGTTGACATCGATGCTCCACGAAATATTTTGAGCATTGATCGCCTTGTCGGTTGAACCGTCCTTGGTCGTTGATTTGCTTACATTCGGTTTAATATGAATAATGACCGCATCGCCGATGCCGAAATCTACCGGGACTTCCGTTTTGTTATTGACGCTTGCTTTGGAGAAGAAGGTCCAGAAACTAAGCGAGCCTTCTACGTCACTGCCAACGATATTTTCGTTAAATGTCATTGTGACCTTACCGGTCAAATCCGCGTCGAATGTACCTACAGTTCCACCATCGCCGTCATCCAGGGGTTTAGCGCTAAGCGGCGTGTACATCACTAGTTCAGGCGGAAGCTGAAACTCATAAGTGTCGCCGTCTTGGAATCCTTTTGAAGCATCCAGTTTATACGTATATTCAATGTTAAGCCTCTGTCCGAGCTCAACCTGGATGTCCTCGCTTGCATCGGATACGGCTTCGTCGATTTCTGCGATCACGTCCTGAGACGCGACGTCTGATAACTTAATACTCGTAATGATGTTATCTGCAATAGCTAAGGCGTTTGCTTGCTTCGTTATGCCTCCGACATTCGTATATTGGAAAATAATGAAAAAGGCGACGAGCATCGCTGCGACTTTTTTCTTCATGGTTATTAACCTCCCGTTAAGCTAAAAGTAAAATTTTTATTTGGGCTCTAGATAAAAGCTAGTTTTAACCTCCTTTTTC
>NZ_JBFRGE010000077.1:0-31618 GCF_052115185.1 Paenibacillus sp. 2TAB19
TTTTAAGCGGATATTCCATCCGCTTAGTTTGCTGTACGCTTTTTCCTGCTTGCACCAAAAAACAAACGGCACAGGGCTTTTTCCCCATGCCGTTTCGGATTCCATTTTCACTCCCGGTCTTGACTTTGAGCTTAACTTAATGACATTGGGCCGCAGCCCCGTCTCTTCTTCTAGCTTCTACGCTCTACTCTTCCAGCTCGACGTTGTGGTACACTTGCTGCACGTCTTCGAGATTCTCGATGACATCAAGCATTTTCTCGAACTGCGCTTGCGCGTCTGCAGGCAGCGTCAGATCGTTCTGAGCAAGCATCGTCAGCTCGGCAATCGAGAATTCGGTTACGCCGGCGTTCTTAAGCGCTTCCTGTACGGCATGGAATTGCTCGGGATCGGCATAGACGATAACCGTGTCTTCTTCCTCCATGACGTCGCGAACGTCTACTTCCGCTTCCACCAAAATCTCAAATACTTCGTCGGCGCTTTTGCCGCTAAGACCGATAACCGCTGTTGCATCGAACATATAGGCAACGGAGCCGCTTACGCCCAGACTGCCGCCGTTCTTCGTAAAGGCAGCGCGCACCTCGGACGCGGTACGGTTCACGTTATTCGTAAGCGCATCGACGATGACCATCGCGCCGTTAGGCCCGAAGCCTTCATAACGAAGCTCGTCGTAATTCTCTTCCGCACCGCCTTTTGCTTTCTCAACCGCACGGTCAATGATCGCTTTCGGCACGTTGTACGTCTTTGCACGCTCAAGCACAACCTTCAGCGCGCGGTTCGATTCCGGATCCGGCTCGCCGGATTTCGCCGCTACATAGATCTCGCGTCCGAACCTAGCGTAGATACGGCTTGTTTGCCCGTCCTTCGAAGCTTTTTTCTCTTTAATATTATTCCACTTACGTCCCATACTGTTCCCGCTCTCTTTCGCTCATAAATTAAGTACGTGAATGATGCTTGTACGTGATTACTAATATTTTATAGGTTATCCGCAGGGGAATGCAACCCCGCCGCAGAGGGATTGTCGATTATTAGAGTAAACTGCCCCACCACGCCTTAAGCTCATAGACACATAATCCTTCATGCTCGCCGAACATTTGCATATCCTGCTTCTCTTCGTCCGTCCAAGCCGCAACCTCGCTTACCGATGCTACGGAGTATCTTTTGCCCGTTAGACCGGATACGAACACAATGCTTCCATCATAACCTTCGGACTGCTCCAGCATCTCGGCCGGCACGCCCGTTACCGCGACAACCGCCGCTTTCTCTGCTTCCAATGCCATCTGTCTTGCCCTCCCAAAAAAATCGAGCCACCGGTCACGTACCCGGCGACTCGATTATAAATTCAGCTGTGCCTATTAGACTTGCTCGTCCGCCGGGTAGCGCAAGCCCCATTGCGAACGGATCGTATCCAATGTCTGCATAATCGCAAGCGTCTCGTCCAGCGGCATCGTTGCGCTCTCCAGCTTGCCTTCGCGCAAGCAATTCATCGCTTCCTCGGCCTCGAAGTTATAGCCGCTCTGTTCGCGGCCGTCCTCGAACCGAACCGGTTCCGAGCCGGATACATGCAGCGTAGCCGACTTTCCGAACAAGAAGTTCGGCGCATGAATGTAACCTTTCGTACCGTAAATATAAGCGTCGCTCACCATACCAAGCTGAACCGCGCCGTTCAGCGCTGCTGTCCTGCCGCCCTCGTATTCGAACAAGAGGGAGAACTGCTCGTCCACGCCAGTCTGTCCAATCCGAGCGCTGCTCATAATGTTCGTAGGCTGCTCGCCAAATACCATTGAAGCGAAGGATATCGGGTAGATGCCTGCATCCAGAAGCGCTCCGCCGCCAAGCTTCGGATCAAGCAGGCGGCTTTCCGGCGCCCAACCGATATTGAAGCCGAAGTCGGCCTTAACCATGCGCACTTCGCCAATGTGACCCTCTGCCAGCCACTCTCTTACCTTGCGAATCGGCGGCAAGTAACGGGTCCACATCGCTTCCATCAAGAACACGCCGCTTTGGCGCGCCAATTGAATCATTTCCTCCGCTTCYGCCGCATTCATCGTGAACGGCTTCTCGCATAAAACCGCTTTGCCTGCACGCAGCAGCATAAGCGCGTTCTCTTTATGTGCAGGATGCAGCGTCCCGATATAAACAATATCTACTTCCTCGTCAGCGGCAAGCTCTTCCAAGCTGCCGTAGGCGCGAGGAATATTGAATTTACTAGCGAAGCTTTCTGCCTTCACTAGGTTTCTTCCCCCAACGGCTACTAGCTTGGCGCCTTCAGCATGAGCCAAGTCAGTAGCGAATTTTGAAGCAATCCCGCCAGGACCTGCGATACCCCAATTAATCGTCTTTACTGTCACGTTCTCGTCCACCCCTTAATGAATAATAATAGCTAACCTTATTATAAAGTTATTTCTTCATAATCGAAAGCTCGTGCTTCAACGTTCCCTCCCCAGACCTGCGACGGCTGGGTTTGCACTATCGGTTGTGTCGGTCGCGAGAGTAGATTTTGTCCATTCAAAATACTCCTCTGCGCGACAACTAGACTTTTGAGCGGAAAACGGAGACTGTCGATTTACTTGTTATACCGAAATCTTATACATAACTACGATCCTTTAAAAGATCTCGTCACCATGTTGTCACTCATTTGGCTCTATCAGAGTTGTACTTGCCTTTTAATTGGATTTCATCCAATCAAAAGGCAAGGAACGAGCTGATTTCAGAGTTTGATTGGATTTGATACAGTCAAATAGGCGTTGGCGGGCCGCTGAGGGCAAGAATGCCGGATTTGACTGTATGTTTTCCAATCAAGTGTCACTTTATCGGTGAAAGAGCCGATTAGACTGTATGAAATATAGGCAAAACGCACATCCTAATCCGCCGATATGTCTACTTTCCGCTCGAACACCCACTTTAGCCTGTACAAATTCCAATCAAACCGAAGATTCGGAGCCAATCGCTCCCTTTCGTTGGATGAAGTCCAATGACCTATAAGCCGCCCTGTGCCTAGAAGACAGGGCGGCTATTGTTATTCGTTCGGGTAAGAAGGATTAAGGACAGCTTCTCCGCGATGCGACTGCCTTTCAACCGCCGCATTCGGGTCCAAGACCGCGCGCAGCTGCTCGAAGCTTAACTCCTCGGACGGCTTGAAGTCCGCGGCCGCATATTCCAGCAAGCTATGCAGCAGTTGGCGCGCTTCCGGCTTATCTTGCTGCCCGATCAGATCGCTTGCGCATACGAGCAAGCTTCCTTTGCCAACCCTAGCTTCGACAATTAGGCCCAGCTTATGATTGCGCTCGAAATTGTCGATGACCTGTACGACTGGACGGAATGTATCCGGCCATTCGTCTAAGATGAGCGAATGCGAGTTCATGACAATCGGCCACCATTGCCAATTGCTATGGAACTCGGTCGGAAACGCTTTGAACGCAGGATGCTCCTCGTCGCATAACAGGCCGAGCGTTCCCGGTGCAGGCGCCGCATTATTCCCTTCGCAAATGGAGCGAAACATCGGATAACACCAGAAGTCCGATGCAAAAAATCCTTGAATGTGCGAGGTGAGCTGCTCCTGATCAGGTATAAGCAGCACCCTTCCGCCGCCCGCAAGCAAATCACATGTCGCTTCGTCAAGCGACCTCCGGATATGAACGGAATCGGCCGGATTCGTATCAACGTCCGCAGGATAGACCCAAATCGGATAATGATTCGTGACCTCGCTGCCCTTCCATCTCAGCTCCAGCTCCAACTTGCCCGGCGCCTCTATCTCCGCGTGAGACAGATCTATTCGAATCGTTCCCATAAACTCCAAAACGCCTTGGCCGACATCCTTCGCCGCAGTCACTCCATTTCCGATGAACCGCTCGCCTTGCTTAAGCGACCACACCAGCTGAACGTCCTCAAGCGCGATGCCGCCGTAATTCGCCATTTCCAGTTGCGCTTCGAAATGTTCGCCTACGGTATAAGTATATCGCGGGAATCTCGCAAGCAATACGATGTCCGAGCAGAACTCGCGCCAACGCTCCGGCTCGATGAACCCTTTGGATTCCATGAACGCATCGAGTACGCCGACTAATGCCGTTCCTTGGCCGGGAAAGTCTTGCAGATCGAGCAGCTGAAATCCTCCGAAGCCCGGCGTGCGTAAAGCGGCTTCGATTTCTTCGCGATAGCATATAACCGCAAGCTGCCCCGATGCCTTAAAGAAATCATCGGCTTGACTTAACATGCCGGCATGCTGCAGCCGTTCGCGGAATACTTCAAAATTGCGCGCCTCTAAGACGCCTGTATATTTGTCGATCTCGTCAAAATTCGGAAACGATTGAAATTGACCGATCTCATGACCGACGATTGGAATCGGAGCGTCCGGCAAATTGTCTCTATAGTCCACGACCGTTGAAGGGTAGCTTGCTTGCACATGGCCAAGCGGCAGATCCGCGTGAGAGAATGAAGCCCGTACGATCGAGCCGCCAACCCCCGTTCGCATCGTCACCCAGAAATCCGATTCCTCCGAAAACGATGGCGCCCAGAAATAGTTGTTCGCTCCCTCGGCGTACAAGCGTCTGTTGTCATGCTCCCGATATTCCTTCAGGAGCGCCGACATCGCCGGGCGGCTTCCATGCAGTTCGTTGCCAAGCGTGAATAAGGCAAAGGAAGGATGGTTGCCGTAAGCATCTAGAATACGCAAGCCTTCACTCCGCAAATATTCCGCTCTCGCTTCGTCGTAATCCTCGTCCCCCGGTTCTTGAAACGCCCCCCAATACGGGAGCTCCGGCTCGAAGTAGACGCCGAGCATATCGGCAGCCATAAAACCCGCTTCCGGCGGGCAGCATGTATGGAATCGATAATGATTGATACCGTAGGATTTGGCGATAGACAGCACCCGCACCCACTCTTCGACGGTCATCGGCGCGTAACCCGTCAATGGGAAAGCAAGCGCATCATGCTTGCCGCGCAAAAAGACTTTGCTGCCGTTATTCGTAAACTGTGTTCCTTCCGTTGCGAATTGACGCATACCGAAGGTTACACTTTGCTCATCACGGTAAGATTCCCCTATTACAGCAGCCTCAAGAACGATGTTCAAACGATATAGGACTGGATTGAATTCATTCCATAACGCTATCTCTTTTCCAAGGTCATAACTTACTTCCATCGTCTGCTTTCCAGGAACCGCTTGAAGCAAAGTTGTCTTTTCCTTTGGTCTATCGCAGCTTGCTCGTTCGCCTATCATGTCCGACAGCGCAATCGAAATATGGGCATCTGCCGCAAAGCCAGTATCGTTATGCACATCAAACTTCAGTCGAACGGACCTATTCGCTACATCCGGGAACGCTTGGATATTGTCCAGACGAATCTGTTCCATCGCCTGAATCTCGAGCCTGCCCAGCAGCCCGTTCCAGTTCGTCTGCGTATCAGGCGACGTCATATGCCCGCCCTTAATCGGCAAGCCGCTATTGTCGACAAGCACCGTTAATGTATACGTTCCGGGCTTCATAGCACTAAATTCATAGATATGCGGCGCACTTACGCTGTTCTGCGTACCATGGCATTGCTCCCCGATCCATACCTGAGAGACTCTCGTTCGCTCCATATACAGACGAATCGGCTTGCCCGCCCATTCATCCTTAATTACGATATCGCGTTGATACCAGGCATACCCGATTAAAGGATACACTTCCGTAAGATGAGCAATTTCCTTGGCGTTGTTGTATTCGCCTTTCTTATTCTCCGAGGTCGTCCCCGGCAACTGAATGTCATCCTGCAGCTTCTCATTAAAATATTGACGCTCAATGCCCTGTTTCGAGTCATCTAAGCAAAATCTCCACGTACCTGCCAATGATTCTATGATCATATGAATCCTGCCTCCAGCCCTAGTCTATCTCAATGGTAATCCCTATATTCCTGCGGCGTATAGCCCGTTGTCTTCTTGAACAAATAAGCGAAATACGCCGACGTCTGAAATCCGACCTGCTCCGATACCTCGTAGATCTTAATGTTTGGATCGCGAAGCAACTCCTTCGCTTTGTTCATGCGTGTTTCCTGCAGAAAGTCGGATATCGTCTTGCCCATCTCTTTTTTGAACAGAACGCTTAAGTAGCTCGCATTCAAATGATGGAGCTCGGCGAGCTGCTTCACCGTAATATGATCTTGGAAATGCGCCTCCAAATACTCCGTCACCTTGCCGATCAGGTTATGTCTTTGGTTCGCTTCGCCCTTCGTTTCGATCACCATATAGCGCTGCACGTAATCAAGCACGACTTCTCGGATCTGCACCTCGCTCCTGCAATCGATCAGCTTCTGCCACATCTCCAAATTCATTTCCCCGCCCAGCTCTTTGTTCCACTTCTGCTTGCGGGCAAGCTCGCTGAGAAGCGCCATGCCGAATGCCTGCATATACGTAAACATCATCGAAGGCTGAGAAAGCAGCATATCGAACACATTGTTCACGTAGTCGACCACCTTGCTCGCATCCGCGGCCGTTTCCGTAAGCCCGATAATTTCGGGGATCATCTCTTCACGCAGCCTGAATTGTTGAAAATCGGATTCGTCCAAACGGTCATAATGCAAAATTTGTCCGCCTTCCATCAAGCGGGATCTCGCCATCATGAATTTCACTTCCTTGTAAAGCGACGGCACCTCTTCCCATGTCGTGCACACTCTGCTCGTGCCGATCGTGACCGTTGAGCCGTATTGCTCCTGCATGACGTTTTGGATGAACAGAAGCTGTTTCTCTATCGATGCCCGTTCGATGGGAGTCAAATTAATATGCATCGCGACAATCTCATCCGTGCCGGTCTTCGCAACATATACATGCTGGTAATCGGAAAGCCCGACATGAACCGCTTTCAAAAATCCGGTGCCGATCACGACCCGCTCTCTCGCGTCCTGTCCCGAAGAGTGGAACTGATCATAACCGAAGACGATTAACCCGATTTCTTGCTGACTTGCGGGAAGCTCCAGCAACCGCCCCCATGAATGCAGCATGTCAAGATCGATGCCTGCCTCCACGATTACATCCGCCACGAACCGTTCTCTGACGATGTCCAGGCTGCCGGATACTTTCTCTTGCAGCTCCTGCGCCTGTTCCTCGATTTGCAGCAGCTTCGTCAACGTCTTCCGAAACCCGCCTAGCTTGCTCTCGACCTCTTCCACCTTAATCGGTTTAAGAACATAGGCTTGCGCCCCGACGTTCATCGCTTCCTGCACGAATTCGAATTCGTTATACCCGCTGATCATTAGCACTTGAAGCTGCGGATGGATGGCTTTGGCCTTCGCGACAAGCTYGATCCCCGTCATAACAGGCATGGAAACATCCGATATGAGCACATCCACAGGAGCATTCCGCATTATTTCGAGCGCTTCGTGACCGGACTCTGCGGTAAAGGGAATATCGAAGCCAAGCTCATTCCACTTAATATAACGAACCAGTCCTTGAATATGGGTAGGCTCGTCATCGACAATCAACGCTTTTAACAACATCACATCACCTTCCTGATCTGCGGCCTATTGGCGCATGCAGGTATAATAATCGTTACCGCCGTCCACTCGTTCTCTTTGCTGTCTATCGTAAATTCATGCTTATTCTCAAAATAAAGCTGTAGCCGCTCTCGAATGTTGGCCGTGCCGAAGCCGTTGCCGTTCCCCGCCTGCTTCCCTAACCGGATTTGTTCCAGCATATCGCCCGGGATGCCTCTGCCGTTGTCGAACACCTCGAATCGGACGTTATCCTGCTCTAGCAGTGCCGAGATGCGGATGACGGCGCCTTTCTTCCCCGTAACGTTGCCGTGCAAATAACAGTTCTCCACGATAGGCTGCAACAACAGCTTGATCGTATACAGGTCGAGCAGCTCCTGATCGATATTCCATTCGATCGTTACCCTGCCCGGATAACGCATCTCTTGGATTTCCAAATAAGCTCTCACATGGTCAAGCTCGCCTTTTATTTGCGTCACATTGATTTTATTGTCCAGCGCCAGCCGGTAAAAGGCAGTCAGTGCGTCGATCGTGCGCAGCTGCGTATCGTCCTGCAAATCCATCGCCCGCCATCTCAGCAGGCTTAACGAATTGTATATAAAATGCGGATTGATCTGGGCCTGCAACGCCTTGAATGATTGCTCCCGCTCCTTGAGCTTCGCTTGCGTAATGTCTTCTACCAGCCCGCCTAGACGTCCGGACATCGAGTTGAATAATACCTCAAGCTCGCCAAGCTCGTCCTTCTCCGTATTCCGAATGCTGACGTCGAATTGGCCTTGGCTGACATCATACATGCGGGTACCAAGCTTGCGGATGCGCCAAACGACATTTTTCAATACGGTCATTATTAAGAAGGTGGAGCATAACAAAAAAATGAGTATAGCGGCAATAATGCCGTATAGGATCGTCTTCGATTGGCTCTCAAGCTCATCCATCTGAATCAGCGCGGCCACCTGCCAGTTCGAATCGATTGGTCTGACCATAAGCAAATTGCCGTCGACCATCAAGCCCTCGGAGAGGCTCGCTTCCTCCCAGTGATCATTCAGCGATGTCGCTTGAAGCTTTAAGCCAATCTTCCGGGGATCGGAGGAGACGATGATCGTGCTGTTGTCGTCGATAATCGACAGCTCGCCCGAACCGCTGAACGGCCGGTCGAACAGCTTGCCGAATACCGTTTTGTAATCTAGCAGCATATAGATGAGACCGAGCAAATTGCCGGACGGACTCATAATTTTATGCGAAATGACGAGTTTGTCTTTGTTGACGTTGCTCCAGGTTAAAACGTTTGGATCCCCGCTAGCGCTCGCGAACCAATCGGTTTCGGTAAAGCCCGGCCGCAAAATGCGCCCCTCCGGTTTCCACAGCAGACGTCCGTCCTGGACTAACATCGTGTTCGTATGATAGATTCGGAAGTCATCGATTCCCGGCAAATATTGACTCGTAAAGACGAAGGAGCGATCGACGTACTCAACCGTATTGAGCTGCTCGAACATATTCGAATAATCGCGGCTTAAGCGCGCTACAAGCTCCCCGTCCGTTCCCGTACGCGTGGCAAGCACGTCGTAGCTTTGCTTGCGAACCTCGATATTTTGAACCGTTTGGCGCATCGCCTCTTTAATGGTAACCATATAATTATCTCTAAAGCTTTGCAGTGCTAAATAACCCGCGACAATCCCCAGCAATATTGTAGGGACGAATATAATAGCTCCGTAGAGAAAAAATATTTTTCCGCGAAGATTCATCTTGCTCGTGATTCGGATAACGATTCTTTCCAGGCTGCGGCGCAATGTCATTGGAATTCCCCCTCTCCATAGTTTAATGGCAAAATAGCGATCGCAACAATGGAAAAGGGAGCAAGCTCCCGAGGGAACTGCTCCTTCCGTGACTATAACTAGCCTTGCTCTTTAGCTAAGATGTCATATTGCTCCTGCCATTCCTGCTTCACTTCCGACCAGTGGCCGCGTTTCTCGAGGGCATCGCGGAAAGCGTTCCAAGTCGACTCGAATTGCTCGTCGCTGGTCGCCATAATGAATTTGGCTCTGTATTCCTTGCGGATATTTTCGAGCTCAGGCAAATACTTCTCGATCAGTCCGCCTTCCTTCGCCTTAACAAGGTCATGCGTTTGAATGCTGCGAACGGCGCCCATCTGTCCTACCGCCGCTGTGAACTCTGCCGTTTTTTTGCTGCCGGCCTTGTCGCTTGAACCATAGTTCCACCATGGATACCAGTCGTTATTGTAGGAAGAAAGCATATACAGCTCAGGCGTGACTTTTGCCTTCTGAGCAGGCTCGCCGGAATTGCGCGCCTTCTCATATTCGGCATCGATATATTCCCACAGACCAAGCGGTTGGTCGACCCAGTTCCAGAACTTGCCTACCGGCCCTTCATTAATAACGTTTTGCTGCTCGGCCTTCGGCTGCAGCGAATACTCAAGGAACTTAAGAATCGCATCAATGTTTTTGCTGTCTTTGCTAATGTAGACATCATAGCCTGGATACGGATTGATGACCGTATTCGCACCAAGCTTCTCGACGCCGGCTACTTTCGGGAATGGAACGACTTGATAGAACCAGCCCGGCTCCGTCGGCCCATCGAGCGTCTCCCATATATCAGGGTCTATGTTAAAGAAGGTACCCACATTCATCGCTACGCGTCCGGCTTTGTTTTTCTCTTTATAACGTTCCTTCTTGTCGGTTACGACTTCCGGATCGATCAGATTGGAACGGTACATTTTGTTCATCCACTGATAAGCCGCTTTATACTGCGGATCGTCATACATAAGGACGAATTGGTCGCCTTTCTTCTCTACCGGAATAATGCCGCCGCTCGTCGTGACGCCGAATGTGCTCAGTACCGCATTCTCGTCGTTCCATCCGGCCGTATCGTTAGGATCCATCAGGAAGCTAAGCGGCAGAAGAGACTTGCCCGACTCGTCCTTTTGCTCGGACGCTTTGGCCAGGAACGCTTCTACTCCTTCAATAGTAGCCAAATCAGCTACGGTCATTCCCGCTTTCTCCAGCACATCCGTGCGAACGGTCCATGATTGCGAAGCCCAGCCCGGCCAAGGATTGTCGGGATTCTGATCGAACCAGGTCGGAATCGACCAGATATGGCCTTCGGCATCCTTCATTTGATCCAAATATACTTTCGGAATCGCCGCGAGGTTCGGATATTTGTCAGGCATATCGAAATATTGCTCGACCGAAAGCACTTTATTCGAGCGAATCATCGCCGCTTTGACGATATCGCTGCGGCCGAATATGGCTGCGTCTTTGAAGCCGCCCGTGTTCAGCTTCAGGTTAAGCGCGGTTACCGCGTCCCCCTGCGTCGCCTCAAGCTCCACTTCTACGCCCGGCTCTTCTTCCTTCCAGTATTTTTGCACGAGGCTGTCATTGTTGATCGTCGTCGACCAGCCCAGCCAAAGATTGAACTTTTGCGGACCCGTCGCGCTTCCGCCGCCGCTTTGTTCCGTGTTTGCGCCGCTTAGTTCCTTGTTCGCATTATTCGAACCGGAGCAGCCCGCAATAACCGAAACCAATAAAACCGCCGCAATCGCAAGAAGGCTGTTTTTCTGTACCCATTTGCCCTTCAACATGTTCGTTTTTCTCCCCTTTTCAATATCGATATTACTGGTATATGGTTAGTCATTATACCCATTAGCAGCTTGCTGTTACCCTTTGACGGAGCCGATCAATACGCCCTTCACGAAATATTTCTGAAGGAACGGATATACGCACAGAATCGGAATCGCGCTTACCATTACGGTAGCCATCTTCACCGACATGAGCGTCACGTTCTGCATTTGCGAACCTCTGGCTAAAGCTTCTTGATTCGAGTTCGATCCTAAGATGGCCGACATATCCTGGGCCTGCAGCAGCTGCTGCAAGAACGTCTGTACCGGAATCAGATCTTGTTCGGTCACGAAGAACGCGCCGGCGAACCAATCATTCCAATGCCCGACGGCGGTGAACAATCCGATTGCCGCGAGCATCGGCTTCGACAGCGGCACAATGATTTGGAACAAGATACGGAACGGCCCTGCGCCGTCCAACTCCGCCGATTCGATGAGCGCCTCGGGAATGCCTTGAATGAATTTCAGCATGACGAACATATTCCAAGCCGAGAACATGCCCGGGATGATGTAGACCATGAAGTTGTTGATCAGCCCTAGGTTATACAATTGAATGTAGAGCGGAACAAGACCGCCGCTGAATAGCATCGTGAGCAAAATGTAGCTCAGAATCGATTTCCGGAACGGAACCTGGTGATACGATAAACCGAATGCGACCATGAGCGTAACGAGAAGCCCGGCGATTGTGCCTGCAACTGTACGAGCAATCGTAATGAGATAAGCATGCTGGATCACTTCATTTCCAAGCACGATTTCATAGTTGATCAGCGTAAACGCTCTCGGCCATAAGTAAACTCCGCCCTTCGCCGCATCCGTCCCCTCATTCAGCGATATCGCCAGCATATAAGCGAACGGATAAAGCACGGATAAGCATAACAGGAGCATGAGAGCGATAACGATGCCTTGCGATATTTTTTCACCCGTTGTACGTTTCATTACTTACCATAACCCCTCACCGTTCAATTTTCTGGATAGCTGATTCGTGAGTACGACTAGGATAAGGCTAATAACGGACGATAGCAGGCCAATTGCGGTAGCCATCCCGAAATACCCTTGCTGAAGGCCGGTTCGCAGCACATACGTATCCAGCACATCCGCCACCTGCATATTCGCCGGGTTCATGAGCGGATAAATCTGATCCATGCCAACGGCGATCAAGCTCGGAATGCTCAAGATAAGGACGATCGATACGGTTGGCATAATGCCCGGAATGGTGACATGCTTGATTTGCGACCACTTCCCTGCTCCTTCGACCTTAGCCGCTTCGTACAGCTGCGGATCGATTGCCGATATAGCCGCAAGATACAGGATCGTATTCCAGCCTACCTCTTTCCACAATCCACTGGAGATAATCATAGGTCGGAACCATTGCTCCGATCCGAGGAAGAAGATAGGTTCTCCGCCCATCCTCGCAATCAGATCGTTAGCTAATCCCCCGTCCAGCGTCAGAAACGACTGCAGAATATAAGCAACGACAATCCATGAGAAGAAATGGGGCAAATAGCTAACGGACTGAACGAACCTCTTGAAGCCGTTATGCATTAATTCATTGATCATTAAGGCAAGGATGATCGGAGCCGGAAACCCGAATATGAATTTCAACACCGAGATGAACAGCGTATTTTTGACAACGACCCAAAACTGCGGTTCTTGCAGAAATGCGAAATTGTCCAAGCCTACCCATGCGCTCTCCCAAATGGAGGAGCCGATCTGAAAATCGCGGAATGCGATTTGAATCCCCGCCATCGGTACATAATTGAACAGAAACAGAAGCAACACGGCAGGAAATATCATTACATATTGCCACCGGTATTTGTATAATCTTGCTAACATGATGTCTAAGTTCCCCCCTTCTGCTCTTAATTGTAAGTGCTTACGGGGAGTTGAACCATATAACGGTGATTGGATTTTCATCGTAATGATTGGACGTTTGACGACTATTTAGACGGATTTCGTACAATCAAAACGGTCTTTACTGCGCCAAAAGTTCTTTTGAGTGGAAAACATACAGGCTAATCAGCCTCTGTGACGCATATCCGCCCGCATGCGATTAAACTAATTAGTAGACACGCCTTAATGGAGACCTGCAATGCTATTGATAATAATAGGTTGAGGTGAATGCAATGGAAGAGAAACGCAAGCGTTATAGCGAAGAGTTTCGACGGAAGACGATTGAGCAACTAGAACAAGAGGATTGGGTGTATTGGGCCAGCCTTATGGACCTCTACTCCCTGAAACGGGAGCTTGTTTACCAAATCAAACTTCGGACTCGGAAACAAGCTTAGGCTGCGATTAATGGATATATTGAACACTCGAGTATAATCGCATTCGCAGCCATTCAACATTAGGCATGAAATCTACGGTTCTTTGGTTAAACTGCTTTTTGTCGCACTTCAAATTGGTAACTTCCTGAACCTACGCGACTAATTGCAAATAGACGCCCATGCTCTTGAACAATTTCAAAGTTGATCAAAGTGTCCCTCTCCATGATTACCGTTTCTTCCGACGCAATAGGAAGTTTAATCGTTCCGCTTGTATTCGGAGGCAAGCTGACTGCTAACCGCAAGCCACTCGCCTCGGACATGAAATCGACATGAATCTCGCCTCTAACAGAGCGATGGCTGCCTGTTACACGTTGGATTAAGCCCGAGCAACCTGGTGCAATGAGGATTTCCTTGTAAGCATCCCGTATTGACGATATACCTAGCAGTTCCTTATACAGCCACTCCAAAATATGTCCCATCATATCGTGGTTTCGGGAACGGGAATCATCCGTCCAAAATTCAGGCAGCGCCGTTTCGCCTCGTTCGACGAACCGAATATAGCTCGGATGCTCGGGCTGCATCATCATATCGAATACAATATCGTTTCGTTTCATGCCAGCAAGCGCGCCGAACAAATAACGAAGCCCTATCTCTCCCGATCGCAGCTGCCGCCCTGACGCCGCATGCAATAGAGCCGATTCAATATCGGAACGATGCTCTTCATCCACGAGTCCAAAGTAAAGCGGAATGGCCTGAACGACCTGATTCAACGGATCGAATTCTCCGTTCAGCTTACAATAGGCATAATGCCCTTCACCTTCGCTCGCGATCCGGCGCAATAGTTTCGCATTATAGCATCGCTTCACCCGTTCGGCTTCCGCCGCGTAATGCTCCACATCGCTGACTAGCCCGAGCAAGGACGCGAACTTGGACGTTAACCTGTAGCTCTCATAATAGAAAGCAGTCTCTACGTTCTCGACGTAGTCTCCTCCGGTCTGCGGCGCAATGCCCCAGTCTCCGAGTCCATGGTTAATAAGTCCTCCGTCCACTTCCTTCGACTTCAAGTATTTCAAATAGGCTTTCATGGCAGGATATGCTTCTTCCATAGCGGTTCGGTTACCATAGGTCCGCAAGAGTAGCTCGGGAACGAGAATAATCGCGCTTCCCCATGCTATCGAATCACGGAAACCATCGCTAAATCTCGAATATTCCGGTGCTATATCAGGAATTAAGCCTTCCTCCGTCTGGGCTTCCATCATATCTCGCGTAATTTTCAGCCAGAGCTCTTCGACGCTCTTCACGTACATAATCGATGGGCCCATCAGACTTGCCGTTTCAATCCAACCCAGCTTCTCGATCGTAGGGCAATCGGAATGCACGCTTTGCAGATTGCTCTCGATCGCTTTGATAATAATCTGGGCAAGCTTCGTTATGCGAGGATCATCTGTCTCCAGTCGACCCACATCCTCTGATGCCGATGTTACGAAATGTCCCTTGACATCATGAATGATCGGCTTAAACTTGTCTGAACCATCACGGGTGCAGCCTTCGATCTGCACCCATCTCGCACCGTAACAGGAGAAGTCGGGCTTCCATGCTTCGATCTCCCCTGTACCGGCTAGCGTGTACTCGGAATAGGTAACAATGTCCCACGGGGTAGCTACCGTACCGTCCTCGTTCCGTAGTTCACCAGGCTTTATAGTGACTTTAGAGCCGGCAGGGCCGCTGACATAAATTTCGAACATGCCAGACATATTTTGGCCCAAGTCGTAAATATACACTTGCTCGAGCGGCTCTTCGATTCCGATCGTATCGTAGACCGTTCTCACCGTAATCGGCGGCTGGTTCTGGCTCACGAGATTACCGGCAGGAGAAGCCAACACCTTGGCAGTCTCCCAACCCGAATCGTCGAAATCAAATCCGTACCATCCATTCGGATATAGCCTCGCGTCAAAATTTTCGGAGCCGTACACGTTCGCTAGCGTCGTCGCGCTCTCGCGAACTTTCCAGTTCTCGCCCTCCGTCCTTACATATAGAACGGAGCCGTCCTCATATTCAATATGCCATTCTCCAATAGCAAGCAGCTCGGCGCCGTAGGGCTCGTACCCTTTTCCTATCGTATAGAAATGCCGATCTCCCGCATCTCCCGCATAAAATCCGTTGCCGACCGAAAACCCGATTACGTTACTGCCTTCGCGAATCCTGTCCGTCACATCAAAGCAAACATATTGTACGGACTTTGTATAATTAGTCCAGCCTGGATCCATCTCATTAGGCCCGACTTTCTCGCCGTTCATGTACAGCTTGAAGTGGCCAAGTCCCGACACGAGCGCATAAGCGCGCTTGACTCGCCCCTCCGAGGCGAATTCCGTTCTGGCGTAAAAGGGTTGGGATCCGCCGCTTCCGATCCACTCGGCCTTCCAGGTTTCAGCGTTCAGATAGCCGGTAAACAGCGTTTGCACTTCGCTCCATGCCAATACGCCATGCTGATTCCATACAGCGACTCTCCAATAGTAGGCAGTAACGCTTTGAAGCGGTTGCCCTTGATAGACAATGCCGAATTGCTCGGAAGAGCTTACCTTGCCGCTGTCCCAAAGCAGTTGTTCGCAACTAATGACCGACTCTTCTCGTTTAGCGAGTATGATTCGATAGTGAGTCTGAATCTGATTCTGCTGCTCGCTTTCCAACTGCCAGCCAAATAGAGGGCTAACCGTATCAATCCCCAAGGGAGAGTAATAGTTATTGATCTTTAAATGTACCGGTCTCATCATTTCGTATCACCTCGTTCTATTTGCTGGAACGCAGCAATCTAACCGGATCTATTAACCCGTATGGAGTACCTCTGTATTCGGTCGTATAATCGTTGTCCTCGGGGTGGAATGACCACCAATCCATCCATTTGGGATTAGTATCCAATTGATGGAGCGGACCAAACAAATTGCGCGGGCTGCCTACGACCTCGATAACGATTCGATTTTCTCCATGTTTCACTAAAAACGGATCCAAATCCACATAGGCTTCGCTTCGCCACGGAATCGTCTTGCACGCCGCCCCATTCACTTTCACGTCCATCAGCACAGCTTCATAACGGCCAAACACCAGACTGTATCCGTTGCCTTCGTTCGTTTCCTTCTCAATCTCGAAACAATAATTCATACTGCCGCAATAGTAAGGATAACCTTGACTACGCCAGTCTCCGTAACTCAGATTGCTAGGTTCGTCCACAATTCTGCGATACGAATCAATTGCAAAGTCTCCTATAATATAACCGTTCTCCAGCTCCATGTCGTTGCAATAAGCGATAAGAACATCAAGCGTGTTCACACCCTCCCGCAAAGTCGGCAGCTTCACCTTCTTCATGCTCATATCCAAATAGTAGCCTTCTGGTTCTGCCTCAACACGCTTACCATTAAGCTCATAATCGAAGCGGTTCGCATCCTCGAATACAAAGTACGTATCGGTTGAAGGTACTTGGGCTGCAGTAAACGTAAATCGCAGCTCGAATGGTGTCTCGTTACCGGGATGTTCCTCATGAATCCAGAAATACCGCTGCAGATTGCCGGAATGCAAAACTTGGCGCATGCCAAGCCGCTCGCGAATGATCCGCTGGGCTCTCCATACCTCCATGGGTTCCGACCACTGCTCTTCCCCCATTCGAAATTGGCATTGATCGAGAATAAGCGCGTTAGGCGCGGACCGCTTACAGGAAACAGGAATCAGCTCCGTTGCCTGATCTTGGCCTGAGCAAGCAAGCACGCTTTCAGGTTCAGCTATTTGCTCCAACCGCCCAGAAGGATCATTCCCAACAACGTAAAGCTTGGACTGCGCCGGTTCAAATTTTTCTTTGAACGTAACTCCGCCATCTTCCAAGCGAACGGATCGTTTTATAACATTCCCCGTCCAAGCATCCCATTCCTCCAAGGATTGGCCGCCTGAGAGTCGAATCTCAACCTCATGTGCATGCTCCCGATCATTGTTTACGATAAATACAACTGAACAGCCGTCCATCTCCCGATGCATATGAAGAAACGGCTTCGCTTCTACGCCAGCCTCATCCTTAATGCTTACTGCCCTTGACGCAGCCCCGTTCAGTAACGGTTCCAGCTCTTCAGCATCCTGTAATCGGATAAACCCTTTATGCCCAAGCAGCTCCTCCAAGCGATGAAGATTCTCCGATCGGCCATCCACTAATGATGGCATAGCCCCGTACGCAGATACTTTGCCGCCTCCGTCCATATAAGCGAGCAGCACCTCAACCGTGGAGGACATCAGATTGTTAAGAGACGGAAGAATAACGAATTCATAGCTGGCCTCGCCAACGATAAGCCGTTCTTCATCAGCCCTCGCGAAATCCTTCAGGATCAGTTCGTCTCCCAGATCGTAATCGACATGCAGCTCGACTAGACGGTTAACGAATGCGTTGAACGACTTGTCGTAATCCGCGAGCAGCTTCTCGTTGCCTGCGTTGTTTTTCCATGCAGCCGATTTGACGCTTTGTCCCAGCTTCGTCCACATGGAAGTGGAGGGATGAATGACGAGCACGTTACGGGTAAGCTTTCCTTCGCTGAGCACCGCGCTAAGCCTTGCGTAATAATCCTCCATCTTCCGGTCATGCTTCCACCAATTCGTATGGTAGTTGAAGGATGGCGGGTAATCGCGCTTGCGGCACCCTCTGAGCGAATACCAGGAAAGGTGATGCGTCAACAGATTGACTCCTAGCGCATATTGCCAGTCGCCGATCCATCTCCTGTTCTCGAAGGTCAAATCCCAGCCCGTCACGCCATATGTCTCCGTAATGACCCGCTTCTTCCCAAGCTGATTGGCAATGCTGGAAACTTGCTTTATCGTCAAATGCTCGGCCGTCTGCTCGCACAGCGTATCGATTCCTGGTATATCCATATACCTATAATGAAGCATCAAGGAACCGCTATGCTGGACCTGTCCGACAAGGCTGCCTTCGGAATGAAAATGACCGGTGAGCTGTATGCCTTGCTCTCTGCACCAATCGCCGATTTGTTTCGTATACGATTCGCTGAACGTCTCTGCCACCGTTAACCAGTAGTCATGTCGAATTTGAGCAGAAGCCTCCCCTCCAAAGAAAAAGAAAGGAAGCAGCTCCCAGATCGAATAACCCCTTCTCCGTTCAAACTCGCTTGCCAGCACCTCGCTCCAAGCGATCCATGTCAGCTCCGGCTCATCAAGCCGTTCGGAAAACCCTTTCACCGTCGGTTCGTCGGTGAATATGCCAGGTACTGTTTTGCCGAATTCCTCCCCTACTGCTTTCTTGTACGGTTCATAATTTTTCTCGATAAACAGCCTAACCGTCTCCGGATTCATTAAATCCGTATAGGTATCGCCATGACACCAATCGTTCTTAGCGGCAATTCGAACCCGAAACACAAGGTAAGTCTCGGTACCTCCATCTAGCCTCTTTCCGCCTTTACCCGGCATAAGCCGGGTCAACTCTGTTATTTGATCTCCCTCGATGACCGCCTTATAAGCGGCAACGATCGACTCATCGCCAGACTCGATGGATTGGCTCAAACTGAGCGTCAGTGCTTTGGCGCGTACCGCATCGCCGCCCGCCCTCGCAACCAATCCGCCGCCCATGCCGGAGGAATACCGATCTTCGTCGTACAACCATGCTTTCATGCCGGATTCCTTGGCCTTGGCCACGCTTCCCTTGATGCGCTCCATGAATTCATCGCCCAAATAGGGAGTTTCCAAGCCCTCGCGCACATGCATCATAAATCCACCCATGCCTTGCTCCTTGAAGCCGTCGATCTGACGATCCAATTCCTCCTGCTTCAAATCGTCATTCCAAGCCCAGAACGGAACAGGGCGGAACGGGATTCCCGGATCCATGAATGATTGTTTTAATTGGTTTCGATTTCGATCCATTGGACACCTCTCTGATTTCTATATCGTAATAAACGACTTACCCCTTCACGCTTCCCAATACAAGACCTTTAACGAAGTATTTTTGCAAAAACGGATAAATGCATAGGACCGGCAGCATCGATACGAACAACTGAGCCGCCAAAACGGTTCGGTTCGAAATATTGGCAATCAGCGACAGATCGTTTGCATTCATATTCGTTAAGTCCCTGGCCACGATAACGGTACGCAAATAAGTCTGCAGCGGATAATGGGATGGCGAGTTCATATAGATCATGCCATCAAACCAAGAATTCCAGTGAAAAATAATCGTGAACAGCGCAATCGTAGCCAAAGACGGCTTGGATATCGGCAAATAGATGCTCCATAGCGTTCTCCATGTGCCTGCTCCGTCCATTTGCGCCGATTCCTCCAGCTCGGCCGGCTGCGTGCGGAAGAAATTAAGCATGAGCACGATGTTAAAGACATTAACCGCAGACGGAATCACAAGCGCCCAGATTGAATCCATTAATCCTGTTTCCTTGACCACCATAAAGGTCGGAATAAGTCCTCCGTTGAAGATCATCGTCACGACGAAAAACCATGAATATACGGATCTCGAACGAAACTTCAGATTCGACTTAGACAGCGGATAAGCGGCAAGAACAGTCAGCGACAAGCTTAGAAGGACCCCAAGAATTAGCCTTTGAAAAGATACGCCTACCGTGTTCATAAAAATATGGTTGCTGAAAATATATTTGTAGGAGTCCAGATTAAATCCGACAGGCCATACGGTGACCCACCCTGCCGTAACGGCCGCATTGCTGCTTAGCGACATCGCCGCCATATGAATAATCGGGAACAAGCAGGTTAACGAGAATAGGGCAAGAAAAATATAGTTGGCATATAGAAATAGCAGCCGGGAAGGCGTGCGCCGTTCGATCATAAGATGATACCTCCTTAGAAAATCCTGTAGTTGGCGAGCCTGTAAGCGAGCAAGTAGGATGTGCAAATAAAGACGAAGGATACGAACGACTTGAACAAGCCGACAGCGGTCGCTACGCCGTATTGCATTTGCTCCATGCCGATCCGGAATACGTACGTATCCAGAATATCCGCGCTGGAGTAGACTTGAGGACTATATAAATTGAATACTTGGTCGAAGCCCGCATTCAAAATATTTCCAAGACTTAGAACGCTGAGCAGCACAATTATAGGTCTCATGCCTGRAAGCGTGATATGCCACATTTGCTTCATATGCCCCGCACCGTCTAGCGCGGCAGCTTCATACAACGATTTATCGATGCTAAGTATAGCGGCCAAATATACGATCGTATCGAAGCCGAGCTCCTTCCAGATATGCGAAGCGACGATGACAAAGCGGAACCAAGGGCCGCTTCCGAGGAAGTAAATCGGTTCGAAACCTAGAAATTGCAATAGATTGTTGATGATGCCTCCCGAAGGCGACAAGATATCGATTAGAATGCCGGATAAAATAATCCACGAAATAAAATAAGGCATGTAGACGACTGTTTGAACGGTTCTTTTAAACATTGCGCTTTTCACTTCGTTAAGCAATATGGCCAGACCTAGAGGGAACACGATTCCGACGACCATTTTCATAAATGAGATTAATAGCGTATTGCCAATCACCTGCAGCGTATCCGGCATGCCGAATACGTACTTAAAGTTGTCAAAGCCGATCCACTCCGAGCCGAACCAACCGTTTGAAGGAATAAAATCTTGAAAAGCGATGACGATGCCAACGATCGGCCCATAGCTGTAAATAAGCACTAGGATGACCGCCGGCAGCAGCATCATATGATAAGCTCCAGTAGAAAACCGACGTTTGCGGGTCCCTTTCATCTCCATCGACATGCACGCTCCATCCGTATAGAAGGAGGGACGACTGAGGTCCCTCCTTCTCTTCTTTTTTTCAATTCATTAACGATTACTTAGCAGCGTCCCAATCATTAACTTCCTTCGTTACGTCTTCAAGTCCGAGCTTGTTCAGCTGGCTGACGAATTTATCGAAGTTATCGATGGAGTCAGAGCCCATAATAACTTTCGTGTAGTATTCGATAACGGCTTGCTCGATCGTCTTCAAGCGATTTTTCATAGCGTCCGTTGAAGCGCCGTAAAACTCGTCCATCTTGAACAGGTTATTGTTCACATACTCGTTCATGTACCTGAAGGAACCTGTTTCACCGAATACCTTCTCGAATTGCGCATTGGCGTTGTCGCCGTCTTTGTATTTTTGAATGTTATCGTAATAGCCTTTCTCCTCGGCATTCAGCTTAGACGCATCGCCAGTCTTGAATGCCTCCGTCACCTTCAGGTGGGCTTGCAAGTTTTTCTGTGCCTTCCAAGCCTTTGCGACCGCATAGTGGTGCCCTGGAGCAGGCGCCGGTCCCAAGAACTTATCGAACTCCTCTTGCGTTGTATCGCCGTAGTTCAGCTCCGTCCAGAAATTGATTAGCTTCATAATCGCTTCAGGATGCTCATAGCCACTGCGCATCACAAAGTAGCTTTCCACGTTCAGCTTGATCTGAGGATTAGCGGGTTTATCATCCTTGGACACGATCGGATAAGCCAGCCAGTTCGAATCCGGGAAATTGTCCTTCGTTTGCTGCATCGGGTACATGCCGTTCCACATCGCGCCGAAGTTGAAGCCAACAAGTCCAGATGCAGCCAACTCCGCTGCTTTGCCCGAATCCTTGGCTCCGAAGTCCTTCTCGATCAAGCCTTCTTTGTATAATTTGTTTAAATACGCAAGGGCGTCCTTTACTTCCGGTTGCGCACTGCCGTATACGAGCTTGCCATCCGCGCCGCGAACCCACGCTTTCGGGTAAGCATCGAATGCATTGAATAGGCCGAGCGCTTCGGCGACGCCGGGAGCTAGGAAATCCTTGTTCAGCATGAGGCCGACCGTATCCTTCTTGCCGTTGCCGTCAGGATCCTGCTCTACAATAGCTTTCATTGCCGTGTACAGCTCGTCCGTCGTCTTCGGAACCGGAAGACTCAGCTTATCGAGCCAATCCTGCCTAGCCCACAGGAAGGACGCCCCGTCGATCGCGGAGTTCGTTCCTGGAATCGCAATCAGCTTGCCTCCGAAGGTTGCCGATTCGAGCGCCGTATTGCCTTCCTCCGTAATAATCTGCTTCGTCAATGGTGTCGAAAATTTCTCGTATACGTCCGTTAAATCCGCATATAGATTCGTTTTGGACAAGGATGCCAGCTGCTCTTGACTGACGCCGATCAGATCGGGAATATCGCCCGAAGCAATGGCTACGCTCATCTTCTGCTTCGCAGCGTCTCCACCCTTCGTATACCATAGAGGCTTAATGATAATGCCTAGCTCTTCTTTATAGGCTTTAATCCATTCGCTGTTTTCCCATTTTTCTTCGGTAAACTCATCGGCGATGGGATCTCCGATTGCAACGCCAACTGTCAATTCAATAGGCGGATCGAACTTGGCCATCGGATCAATCGGCGCTTCGGTCGCTGCATTCGCGCCATTATTGCCACCTTCGTTGTTAGGTGCATTGTTGCCGCCATTAGAGCTGCACCCGGCCAGAAGCGATATGCTCAGAAGCGTTGCCGCCGCCGAGGTCATTACTTTCTTTTTGTTATTTGTCATGCTTGCTCCCCCTGTCATTCTTAATTACTTACATAATAAGCTTATCGTCCGAAGGGGAAGAAAACGATTTCACAATTCCGAGAATCCTTGCACTCTACCGACTTCATTAAAGAAACAGACCGTGCAGCTCTCCATATCTTTCATTTGGAGAACATTGCACGGTCTGTTTCTTTCCATTCATTAACTTCCTTCGTTATTTCATCAAGTCCGATTTGGCCAAGCTTGGCTGCGAAAGCATCGAATTGGTCAATAGACTCTGTCCCCATAATCACTTTCGTGTAATATTCGGAAATCATTTGATCAATCGTCAGCAATCGAGACCTCATCGCTTCCGTAGAAGCGCCGTAAAACTCGTCCATTTTGAACAAATCACGTTGTACATAATCGTTCATGACGGCGTAGGAGCCCGTCCTGCCAAATACTTTCTCGTATTGGGCAAAGGAATCGTCGCCGGCGCTGTATTTGAGAATATTGTCATAGTAGCCCTTTTCCTCGGCATTCAGCTTGGACAGCACTCCCGTCTCGAGAGCATCTTTAATATCCAAATAAGCTTGCAGGTTTTTATTCGATTTCCACACTTTGACTACTGCATAATGATGGCCGGGAGCCGGAGGCAGACCAAGAAATCGATCGTACCTCTCTCTCCCCGCATCGCCGTAGTTCAGCTCCGTCCAAAAGTTTATCAGCTTGATCAAAGCTTCCGGATGCTCGTAGCCGCTTCGAACGACGAAATATTGCTCCACATTCAGCTTGATTTGCGGATGAGCGGGCTGTTCATTCTTGGACACGATAGGGTATGCTCTCCAGTCGGAATCCTTGAATCGATCTTTCGTTCCTTGCAGCGGATACATGCCGTTCCACATCGCGCCGAATACGACGCCCCCTCTTCCGCTTGCTGCAAGCTCTGCTGCCGCAGGTGTGTCCATTGCCGCAAAATCGGTCTCAATAATTCCTTCCTTATACATGCGGCTCAAAAAGGCAAGCGCATCTTTCACTTCAGGCTGAACGCTTCCGTATGCTAGATTTCCGCCTTTGTCTTTGACCCAAATTTTCGGATAAGCGTCAAAAGCGTTAAACAAACCGATAGCTTCAGCCAAGCCTTGATTCAAAAAATCTTTGCTCAGGACGAGACCGATCGTATCTGCCTTGCCGTTGCCATCCGGATCTCGGTCCTCAAAAGCTCTCATGACCTCTTCCAGCTCGCTTGCCGTTTCCGGCACCTTCAACCCGAGCTTGTCCAGCCAATCTTGGCGAATCCACATGAAGGAAGCTCCGTCAATAGCGGAGTTAAGCCCTGGAATCGCTATAAGCTTTCCGTCAAACGTAGCGGATGCCAGCGAACGCTTGTCGTCCTCATTCAGAATCGATTTGGTCAGCGGTGTCGCAAAGGTATCATATACGCTCGTCAGATCGGTATACAAGTTGGTTCTCGAGATCGCAGATAATTGTTCGCTGTTAACGGCCAACAAATCAGGAATTTTGCCCGACGCGATCGCAACGCTCACCTTTTGCGTGATCGCTTCCTTTCCCTTCGCATACCAAGCAGCCTTCATATCAATGCCCAATTCGTCCCGATAAGCGCGTAACCATACGCTATCCTCCCACTTCTCTTCGGTAAAGTCCGACATGACGTCTCCGATCCCGACTCCGGTCGTCATCACCACACTTCCGCGACCATCAGGCGGAACGCTTACCTGGACTCCCGCCACGCCGGAATCGCCCGTCTGGCCGGCGCATGAGGCCAGTATGCATGTCGCAAGAAGTATGGAGGCAGCCTTCATGCTTCGTCGTGCCATTTTCATCCCCCTCAAAGCCGTTTCCCTCCTCATGCTGTCCGAAATTCCTGCGGTGTCTGCCCCGTTTCCTTCTTGAAGAAGCGGCTGAAATAACCGGCTGACGTGAAGCCAAGCGCTTTGGCAATATCCTGCACGAGTCTTTGCGGCTCAGAAAGCATTTCTTTGGCTCTTTGAATCTTCAAAGCGGCGATATAATCGGATATCGTAATACCCTTTGATTGCTTGAACATTCTAGATAAATAATCCGGATTCAGGTATACCTGCTCCGCCAGGTTCGTTATGGAGAGGTCGCCATCCAAATGGGTTTCGATATAATAAATGATTTTCCCCAGCACGTCTCCCCGCATTTTGGAAGACTGCGCCGCATGATAATGATCGAATAAATTAACGAGGTGCTCAAGCGTTGCTATGCTTTCCTTACGCGAGTGAAAGATCGCAGGCTGGAGGAGCTTAGCAATATGAGGAGCAACGGCTGAGTCGCGGTCCAATCCGAATTTGTTGGCTGCCGTCAGAAGCCGCAGCGCAACCGCGCAATACATTTCCATATACCTCATCTCGTCGATGGCCTCCCACTCTGCATAGGAGCTGAGTTCCGATAGAATCGACTGCACTTCGTCCTTTCGCCCGGATTCGATGTACGTTTCCAGCGCATTCGCTCGTTTGTGGAACACCTCGATGAATCCACGTACTTCCTCCTCATCCTGCTTGGCCATGAACGGCAGATTTCTGTCCGTTATAATAATTTGCTTCGCGTCATAACAACGGGACAAGAACGCTTTGAGGATCGTGAACTGTTTAGAGGTGTCGCCCCATTCTATGAACTTATCCGTAAGCGCGAACGAGAATGTGTGTCCCGTAGATTTCTCGGCCGTTTGCTGTATCGTTTCGATTGAACCTTGAAGAAAGGTTATAAGCCGCTCTTGCGTTTGAAAGGCGTTGTCACGAGCTTGTATGAGCAGCACATAATACTCCCGATTGTAAATAACATCCGCATAATCTACATAGGTGGACAAAAAACGAACGCAAACGGAGTGAAGGGCCGTGAACAAAAGCTCCTTTTCGGGAAGCCTTATCGAAGTCGCGGCCAAATCCATCCTCGCAACCGCCATGATGAGCGACCGATCGATAGCAAGTCGGATTCCGAGCCCCTCCAACGTATGCGCTGTGAGCTCTTCCTTGGGCTGCAATCCCTCCAGCAGGTCGGATATGAACAGCGCGCGATGATGACCCGCTTGCTGCCGCTGGATCTCGCGTGCTTGCTTGATCAGCATGTCCATCCTCTGCTGCTCTTCGAGCTCCGCTATCGTCTTGCGAACCGCCTCGACAATCGCTTCGTCCCCCTCGGACTTCAGTATATAGTTTTCGGCGCCGTTCTTGATCGCATGATGAACATAATCAAATTCGTCGAAGCCCGTTAGAAAGATAAGCCTGCACTCCGGCCAGCTTTGCTTGACCCGATCACCGAGCTCCAAGCCCGACATCTTAGGCATCTTTATGTCCGACAGTAAGATGTCGATGCGCTTCTCCGACATGGCCCTGAGCGCTTCCAGTCCGCTGGATGCCTTGTACAGTTCAAGCCGGTGGCCTTCATTTTCCTGAAATAGCTCGTGCAAACCGTCAAGCAGAAGCTTTTCGTCATCCACGATTAACATCCGATACATCTGCCATCGCACCTTTCCGTTCGATGATCAATTCTATTTTTAGGCCTCCAAGCTCGCTTCTGCTGGCCCGCAACCCGCTTCCAGCACCGTAGCTGTATTGAAGTCTCTTATGAACGTTCAAAATCCCTGTAATCTCMTGAGCTTCTTGGTCTCCTGTCAGAAGAGCATTCAGCTTCGCCAAACCGTTGTCGCTGTCTTCGCCATTATCCTCCACAACGACGACGGCTCTTTCCCATTCATCCAGAAAGCTTACTCGGAGCATGCCGCCTTCGGTCACGTTTTCTAAACCGTGCACGAATGCATTTTCCACCAATGGCTGGATAATGAGACGGGGGACCGATAATGGCTTGAGGCTGTCCGGCACTTCACCAAACTCGACCGACACCCGATCCGAGAATCTTGCAAGCTGGAGCATTACGTAATTGCGAGCGTGCGAAGCTTCATTCTCAAGCGGCACCGTATCTCTCTTATTGCGTGTGATGAACTGAAAATACTTGGCGAGCTGATTCGTGAACTGTACAGCTTCCTCGTCTTTCTGCATCTTAATGAGTCGGATAATACTGAATAAGCAATTATAGAGAAAATGCGGGTTGATCTGTGACTGGAGTTGCTTTAGCTCCGCATTTTGCCGATGAATCTGCTGATTGTACACCTCGTCGATGGATACCTTCATGTTGATAAGCATTTCATTGAATCGTTCATACAAATATCCGAATTCGTCGTCCTTGTCATGGCGAATATTAAGCTCGAAATTGCCTTCCTCCACTCTTTTAAAAGCACGAACAAGCTTCACCATCGGTTTGTTAATGACTCTGTTGATATAGTACAGATAAAGCGCAACCATCATAACGGTAGCCCCGAAGAATAGCCAAAACCATTGAATATACTCGGATATCGTCCGAAACATCGTAGGCTTGTACAAATAATGATCGACATATAAACGGCTCTCCGTCAAATCCGAGTGAACGAAGATATAGTCTTTATCCAAATCTGCGGGGGGCAGCTCGTTGGATGATTCTGACTCAACCTTTACGAGCTTTCTATAATGCTCCTTAATGGGTTGCTCTAGCTTATCATCCGCAACTGCAATTATATTATTGGCATTGCTGCCTAGTCCAAGAACGAGCGCACCCGTAAATTCTTTTTCTAATGCGGCTTGGGCCCCCCGCTTCAGTTCGCTGGATCGCAGTTCGATTTCAACGATTATTTCAGGAGTGTCTTTATATTCGCTCTCAAGGGGGTATGCGACGATAAGCAGGCTATCGTTATATGAAATAATGTTATAGGGATCATTAAGCATCGCAGGAGTAATCACATCCTCCTTCATCAACCCATATCCATCGACAGCCGAAATTTCTATTCCGATGTTTGACAGATATAGTCGCGTGTCTACGATTAAGTCGCTGCTATTCCGGATAGACACAAGCTTTGCCCGTAAAAAATGAATCAATTCGATTTTGCGATAAGGTTCAAGAATGTCGTACGCATTGACCAATTGGATCAGATACGTATCGTTCAGCATGTCATATTGGAGCGAATTAAAGCGGTCCAGTGTCCCGTTAAGCCCGCTTATATAGTTCTCGGACTGGGTTTCGGCAGAGTCCACGATATCTTTCCTGAGCAGGCTGGATGCCCAACTATATAATATCCCGGCAAGAATATAGATCGGAATCGTTGCGGCAATGAAAGCAATAAACAAACGTTTATAAATAGATGATTGCCATAAGCGATGCGTAAGCTTCATTTCCGTCCCCTTTCATAGACGCGTTGGTAATATTTTATTATACCCGTCTGCTGAAAGGCATAACAATGAGACAAATCCGACTCTTCTTTCACTTTGCCGATGCAAATGATATGGCCAGATAACGGGCAAACAAATGAAATCGCCCTCCGCTTCAAAGGGAAGCGCAGGGCGATTTATAAACGGGAGATCAAAACTCAGCAAAACGCTAAATAAGATTGCAGTAAAAAACCGGATTAATACAATACGGGTAACTTATCAAGTGTAATCGCATATTCATGATGGTACGCCTGGAGTAGTTCCTCCTCGGAAGTCCACTCTGCAGTCGATCCAAATTCGTTTGACCAGATCATGTACCAAACCCACGGAATTCTAGTTATCGAGAGTTGATTTATACTGGGCAGCACCCCAATCTCTCCTAATGCAACTAACTTCGGTTCTGAGGTTATGCGCACGAGTTCCTCATATTCGGGCTGCAAATCCGTATGCGTATGCTTGGGAGGATACAGGTCTCTTGATATCACGTCAGTTACATCATCACCTACATATCCTTCCGCCAAAGGTGAGTTCCAGACCCAGATCAGATTATTCAGAGCATGAACGCGCGTATATCGGTCATACATAATGCGGTACAACTGCTTAGCAACCTCCGGGCCTTTGTGACCCCACCAGAACCATTCCCCCTCGGCTTCATGGAAGGGTCTCCATAGAACCGGAATCCGAATCTCGCAAAAAGGTTTCAGGATATCGGCCATATGATCCATATCGGAAATGAACGCCTTATACTCTTCCGTTCCTTCTATTACAGCCTTGGAGGCGTCAAATGTTGTATGATTCGAATAGAATCCCTTATCCCAGCTTCCAAAAGGAGAGAACCAATGCCAGGTGAAGGTGATCAAGCCTTTTCGTTCTGCCCATTCCCAAGCCCGGTCAAGCGTATTTCGGTTCTCTTCAATCTCAAGCAGGCACTCAGCACTGCTGTTTTCATGATTAATATTCGGCGAATAACTTAACAGCTCAAAGCCGCAAAGCGCAGGAAGCTTCCCCGTAACCTTTTCGATGTACTGGAGTTCCTGTTGCGAATTGGTTTGCGTGTGTTGTCCGGTAATAATAGCTTTGCCAGCTATCCCGATTAAGTACTGTAGTACTGCTTTTACTTCGTTGGAAGCATTCGGATTGCAAGGTGCAATTGCAGCGATATTCGGATTTCCCATGGGTCACTTCCTCTTTTTTGGATAGGCTTAGAGGAGTCAAGCCTTACTCTGCCTTAACTGCTTTAAGTCTGAACCATCCGCTTTCATAGTCTTTCTGATGATAAGCAAGGCGCAGTCCCAATTGCATGAGCCTGTCTCCCCCATAGCTTGACGTTTCCCCATGGTCACCTGACCAAACTTCGTATTCAAGTTCCGGGTTAAGCCCATCAAGCCGCAAGGCTCTTCGCGGTGCATTCGGCACGGCCATCACTTGGAAATAGTACACAACGGCTTCCTCTTTGTCTTCGGATACAAACATCCAAGCCGATTCGTTCCCTTCAAATGGACTCTTCAGGCGATACAAGTCGCCCTTTTGAACTAATCCGCGAATTTGCTTGTAGGTCATGACTTGGTTTTTGACGATCTCTTTTTCTTCATCGCTGAATTTGGTTAGATCAAGCTCATAGCCAAAGTTTCCGGACATGGCGACGTTCCCTCGAAAATCAAGTGGCGTTATCCGTCCAACTTGATGGTTAGGAACGGCTGAGACATGAGCTCCAATTGCACTTACTGGGTAAACAAGGCTCGTACCGTATTGTATCTTTAACCGTTCTACAGCATCCGTATTATCACTTGTCCAGGTTTGAGGCATGTAGTAGAGCATTCCAGGATCGAAGCGGCCTCCACCGCTTGAGCAGCTCTCAAACAGAATATTCGGATATGCCGTGGTGATGCGTTCCAACAGCTCGTACAATCCTAGAACATAGCGATGGGCCGTCTCCGATTGACGTTCAGAGGGCAGTGAAGCGGAACCCATTTCAGTTAGAGCACGGTTCATGTCCCATTTCACATAAGAGACCGGCACGCTGGAGAAGATCGCCGAAAGGGAGTCGTAAATGTAATCTCRAACTTCCTTTCGAGTATAATCCAGCACGAGCTGCCATCTTGCTTCGCTGCGCCTGCGTCCGGGAACATGAAGACACCAGTCCGGATGCTCCCGGTAAAGATCGCTGTCCGGCGATATCATCTCGGGTTCAAACCAAAGTCCGAATTCTAGCCCAAGCCGATTAATGCGTTCCGCCACATCCGCAAGTCCGTCCGGCAGCTTCCGGCGATCCTCGTGCCAATCTCCAAGAGATGAATTATCGGAATCCCGCTTGCCGAACCAGCCGTCGTCCAATACGAACAGCTCTATTCCTAGCTTCGACCCCTCTTCCGCTATTGCTAACAACTTATCAGCATTGAAGTTAAAATAAGTAGCCTCCCAGTTATTGACTAGAATCGGCCGCTCTTTATCCCGATATCCCCCTCGGCATAGCCTTGTCCGGTACAAGCGATGATAAGTACGCGACATCTCGCCCAATCCTTGCTTAGAGTAAACCATAACGACTTCCGGTGTTTGGAAGCTATCGCTTGGATTTAGCAGCCATGTGAAGTCAAAGGAATTCACTCCCATGCTCATTCGCGTAGAGCCGAATGAATCCACTTCAGCTGCCGCTTCGAATCCGCCGCTGTATACTAAGCTGAAGCCGTAAGCTTCACCATGGTTTTCCGTTGTATCAGGAGTGACCAACGCGGAAAAGGGGTTTAACTGATGGCTGCTCATGCCTCTCTTGCTATCGATTCGAGTCTCGCCTTGATGAAGCGCTCTACGGGTTATATTGCCTTCTCGCGCCCAGGCTCCGGAAAGATAGATGATTTCTAAGTCCCCTTTATCCATGAAGTCTACGCTTGCACTTAGCGCACGGAGAAGCCGAAGCTTCTTCCCCCCTTCATTGCTCAAGCGTGCAGAACGGATAATGACATTCCGATCAGCGAAGACGGTATAGATAAGGACAACTTTTAGACCCGAATAGGCATCCTTCAGCTCCAGCTCCAAAGTTTCTGCTTCGGTTTCATCCTCTACATAAACGGCTGGAAGTCCAGCTAATGAAGGTTTCCCCCTTATGAGCTTGTAACCTTCGTACTTTAGCTCCGTAATTCGAGTTCCATCCTCAAGCTCTACTTGATAAGCCGGGTTACGAAAGTCCCCGCTCCCGTATTGAGGGTATTCTTGGAATAAGCGATCCAATCCAGCCTTCTCTGGAGTGTGAATGAATAAATCCGCCATGGGTTCCCGGTGCTTCAGTTTATCCCCCCAATATACGTGAATAGGATAACCGTCCACAATTTGAATAAGATAACTCATGCMGRCCGACTGCAGATGAAAAAGCCCCGTATTCTCTTGAACAATGATGCCCATAACACTTCTCCTCTCAACACTGCCCATTCAGAGCAAATGTTTTCATGTGTTCTCAAATAAAATATGGTTTTAAGCTTGGCACTGATTACTAGATGCTATGTCAACTATACAGGAATAA
>NZ_JBFRGE010000078.1:0-31137 GCF_052115185.1 Paenibacillus sp. 2TAB19
CTGCGAAGGCTGCCGAAATAGAACATGCTCCATCTATTGGTCACGGACAAGTAGATCAACAGAAACAAAGCAGAATATGTATTAGCCATATTCCGTGAAATATTGCTTGGTGTCTTATTGGGCTTTGTTGTGTATTTGTTCTTTTCGGTCGTCAACACGGCTGGTTCACTAATGGATATGCAGATCGGGTTTGCGATGGCGAACGTCATTGACCCGCACACGGGCACATCTCAGCCGCTGCTTGGCAACTTCAAGTATATGGTGATGATTCTGATCTTCTTGATGATGAATGGCCATCACTACTTGCTTAAAGGCTTAATGGACAGCTACCAATGGATGCCACTGTCGAATGAGCTGTTTGCAAGAATAATGAGCGGCAGCATTTCTGACTTTCTTGTCAGGGTCGTTGGCAATACGTTTTTGCTCGCAATGCAGGTTTCGGCACCACTTGTTACAGCAATGCTGTTGACTGACGCGGGACTTGGCATGCTTGCCAAGACAGCGCCGCAATACAACGTTTTTGTTATCGGCATGCCGCTTAAGTTGATAATCGGTCTGTTCCTACTCGTACTTCTTATGCCAGGGCTTGCTTCCATCTTCGAGAGATTATTCTCGATTATGTTCGAGTCGTTAGAGCAGTTATTCGGCATCGTGCAAGGGCCGCCCGCCGGGCGTTAGGAGGCAGCGTCGATGCGTACATATCGTTTTAAATTAGATTTGCAGCTGTTCAGTCAAGAGAAGACGGAGCAGGCGACACCTAAGAAATTAAGTGAAGCAAGAAAGAAAGGTCAAATTGCTAGATCAAGCGATTTGCCTGGCGCGCTCATTCTGCTCGCTATATTCTCCAGCTTCATGATGCTGGGCGGCTATTATAAGAAACATGTTCTCGGTTTGTTCGGCAATTTGTTCGAGGATTGGCTCACAATGGAACTGACTACCGAGAACGTAATGACGTTACTGCTTGACGTATCGGTCGAGATCTTAATGTTTCTGTTGCCAATTTTCGCTATTGCAATGTTGATTGGCATTATCGGCAATATCATGCAATTCGGTTTCCTGCTTACTGGCGAGCCTTTGAAGATGAAGCTGGAGAAGGTTAATCCTCTCAAAGGCTTCAAGCAAATCTTCTCTATGAGGACGGTCGTAGAAGGACTGAAGAGTATCCTCAAGCTGCTAGTGATCGGCATCTTCGTGTTCATGGCAATAAGGAAAGATTGGGAGCGGATCTTATCGCTCACCACTTTACCAATTGAACAAATATTCAGCTATGTAGCAGGTTTAACGATGAAGATCGGGCTGCAAGTCAGTGCAATGCTGGTTGTGCTTGCATTCGCGGATTACTTCTATCAACGTTATGAGCATGCGAAGAGCTTGAAGATGTCCAAGCAAGATATTAAGGACGAACACAAGAAGACAGAGGGAGATCCGATTATAAAAGGCCGTATCCGCGAGAAGCAGCGCAGAATGGCTTTGCAGCGTATGATGCAGGAAGTTCCGAAGGCCGATGTCGTTATCACGAACCCGACTCACTTTGCGATCGCACTCAAATATGACGCTTCCAATATGGAGGCACCTACTATAATCGCGAAGGGGATGGATCATGTAGCACTCCGTATCAAAGAGATTGCAAAAGAAAACGGAGTCATTACGATGGAAAACAAGCCGCTTGCCAGAGCGCTGTACGAACGGGCGGAGATCGGGGATGTGATCCCGGGTGATCTGTTCCAAGCTGTGGCTGAAGTGTTGGCATATGTATATAAAATGAAAGGCCGAGCAAAGTCATCATAAACTATAGGGAGGAGGCAGCGTCATGAAAGCAAGAGATATAATCATATTACTCGGTATCATTGGGATTGTTCTCATGATGATTATCCCGATCCCGGTGCTGCTGCTAGACTTTCTCCTTATCGTCAATATATCGATAGCGTTGATGATTTTACTTATTGCGATGAATACGCGGGAAGCGCTGGATTTCTCGATCTTCCCCGCCATTTTGCTCGTAACGACCTTGTTCCGATTAGCGCTTAACGTTTCAACGACAAGAAATATTTTGAGTCATGCCCATGCAGGCGAAGTTGTTGAGACATTCGGCAGATGGGTAGGCGGCGGTGAAATAGCAGTTGGTTTTATCGTCTTCCTTATCCTTGTCGTCGTTCAGTTCATCGTTATTACGAAAGGCTCGGAGAGGGTAGCGGAGGTTGCCGCAAGGTTCACTCTCGATGCAATGCCAGGCAAGCAGATGAGTATCGATGCTGACCTCAATGCCGGCTTGATTAATGAGTCGCAAGCCAAAGAGCGCCGTTCCAAGATCGAACGTGAAGCAGATTTCTACGGCGCAATGGAYGGTGCGAGTAAATTCGTAAAAGGTGACGCGATTGCGTCGATCATCATTCTATTAATTAACTTGGTAGGCGGCTTCATTATCGGGATGACGCTTCGTGGCCTCAGCTTTAGTGAAGCATTAGAGACATTCTCGATCCTTACGATAGGCGATGGACTCGTAAGCCAAATCCCGGCACTACTGATTTCGACGGCGGCAGGTCTTATTGTAACAAGAGCAGCTTCCAACGGAAACTTTGCCGAAGATGTCACAAGCCAATTATTCAAATATCCGAAGCTGCTTTACATAGCAGCGGGCACATTGTTTTTACTCGGTTTTACGCCAATCGGAATATTCAGAACATGGCCTTTCGCACTGTTACTAGCGTTTGGGGCATGGAAGATGCAGAAGGTCATCTCAAAGGAGCAAGAACAAGCGGAAATGCTTGTCGAGGAGCAACAGATCGAAGAGGTTCGCAGTCCGGAGAGCGTTATCAGTCTTCTTCAAGTGGATCCTATCGAATTCGAATTCGGTTACGGCTTAATCCCGCTCGCCGACACGCAGCAAGGCGGCGACTTGCTTGATCGTATCATCATGATCCGCAGACAATGCGCGCTTGAGCTCGGACTTGTTGTTCCAGTCATCCGCATTCGAGATAACATTCAGCTTAAGCCGAACGAATATGTCATTAAGATCAAAGGCAATACAGTGGCGCGCGGTGATCTGCTGCTTAACCATTACTTGGCGATGAGCCCAGGCTTTGAAGACGATTCGGTTATCGGCATCGAAACGATGGAGCCGGCATTCGGTCTTCCAGCAATATGGATTGATGAGCAGATGAAGGAACGCGCCGAGCTGTCTGGCTATACGGTCGTGGATCCGCCTTCCGTCGTGGCGACGCATTTGACGGAAATTATTAAGCGCCATGCGCATGAGCTTATTGGACGTCAAGAAGCGAAGCTGCTGATCGAGAATGTGAAGGAAACGTATCCTGCTCTTATTGATGAACTCATTCCTTCGATTCTATCGATAGGCGAAATTCAGAAAGTGCTTGCGAAGCTGCTGCGTGAGAAAGTATCGATTCGCGATCTCGTTACCATATTCGAAGCGCTTGCCGATCATGGCAGCTATACCAAAGATCCGGATGTGCTGACGGAATATGTAAGACAATCGTTGTCCCGCCAAATTACACAGCAGTTCTCGCCGCAAGGCGATACGCTTCGTGTCATTACGGTAGGCCCGCAGCTTGAGAAGAAGATTGCCGAATCGGTGCAACAGACGGAGCAGGGCAGCTATATCGCTCTTGATCCGGTATCAACGCAACAGATCTATCAGAAGCTTGCTGAACATGTGAACAGACAGATTCAAACCGGGCAGCAGCCAGTCGTACTCGCTTCGCCGACGATACGGATGTACTTAAGACAAATTGTCGAGCGGACGATGCAGGATGTACCCGTGCTTTCGTACAGTGAACTGGAGCCGAACGTTGAAGTTCAAAGTATCGGGGTGGTGAACTTATGAGAGTAAAACGTTATATCGTTGACGCGTTGCCGGAAGCCGTATCCATTATCAGGTCGGAGCTAGGCAAAGACGCAGTCATATTGAATTCGAAGGAAATAAAGATTGGCGGCTTCCTGGGAATGTTCCGCAAAAAAAAGGTTGAAGTGATAGCAGCGGTAGAATCGACGCCTGCGAATGCTGTACCGCAGCGGCAGGCACCACCCGAGGTGAATGCTGCAGCGATGCAGATTTTGCAAAACATGCAGCGTTCATCTGCCGCAGTTCAAGAAGCTGAAGCGCCTATTCTGCCCCCTGTATTAGCACCGCCTGCACCGGAATCGAAAGAAAGCATGCGGGCGGAACGGGAGCAGTTCATCATCGATGAGATTAGAGACTTACGGCAATATATGGTTCAGCTCTCTAAGCATCAAAGCGAAAGAGCATTTTATTCTGAGCAAATGCTGGAGCTTAAGGAGAGACTGATCGATCAGGAATTGTCAGACGAATGGATTGACCGCCTGCTGCAAGCTATTGCGGATAAGCAGAATGAGCAGCAAACCGAATTAGACAAGAAGCAGCTGTGGATTGAGGCAGCCAAATTGTTGGAAGAATGGATGCGCCCATTTGTTGGACAAGCAATCGATCCAGACGCAAGAGTCATCCATTTTGTTGGGCCTACAGGTGTAGGCAAGACGACCACCATTGCTAAGCTTGCCGCCGAGCAGTCGATTAAGTTCAGCCGCAAGGTTGGTTTCATTACTTCGGATACGTACCGTATAGCAGCGGTAGATCAACTCCGCACGTATGCGAATATTTTGAACATTCCGCTTGAAGTCGTCGTGTCTCAGCCTGACTTAACGAAAGCGTATAAGCAGCTAGACGATCGTGAACTCATCTATATGGATACGGCGGGACGTAATTTCCGGAGCGAGCTTCATGTATCCGAGGTGTTTAGCCTGTTGCAAACGAAGGAGCCGAGCGAGACGATTCTTGTCCTTAGCTTAACGGCCAAGACGAAGGATATGGCGGCCGTTGCTGAGCAATTTGCGAAGTATGGCGTACGGAAGGTATTGTTCACGAAACTGGACGAGACATCAGTTTTTGGAACGATCTTCAATCTAATTATGAAATACGAGCTGCTCCCTACATACTTGGCTGCTGGCCAGACGGTGCCGGACGATATAGAAAGGTTCCGGATACAGTCCTATATTCAGCTTTTACTGGGGGATTCATCCCATGAATGACCAAGCAGAAGCGCTGCGAAATTTAATTAAGCAGAGAGAACGAATAGAAGAAGGTCGCCAAACCCGCATCATTACCGTGACAAGCGGCAAAGGCGGCGTTGGGAAATCGAACTTCAGCCTTAACTTCGCTATCATGCTGAAGCGTTTAGGACAGAAAGTGCTTGTGTTCGATGCCGACATCGGAATGGCTAATATCGACGTTCTGATGGGGGTTTCGTCACGTTATAGTCTTTATCACTTACTTAAGCAAGAGAAAACGATTTGGGATATTATACAGCTTGGTCCGGAAGGGCTGCACTTTATTGCTGGAGGTTCGGGTTTTAGCGATCTTCTGAACTTGACCAAGGAGCAGCTTGACGGCTTCGCTGAGCAGATCGATAAGCTGCATGGGCAATATGACATTATATTGTTCGATACAGGTGCGGGATTATCGAAGGAAACGGTAAAGTTTATTGCCGCTTCGCAAGAAACGATCGTAGTGACGACACCTGAACCTACCTCCATCACGGATGCTTACGCACTTATCAAGATGGTAATAGGGATGGATATTCACATCCCATTCAAGCTGATTGTCAATCGAGCAACGGATTATCGCGAAGGTCGTCAGACGGCCGACAAGATCAATCTCGTATCGAGTCAGTTTTTGCACATGGAGATTCCTTCACTTGGCATCGTACCCGATGATTCGAACGTTTCCAAGGCTGTAAAACGACAAATTCCTTTCACTGTCGCATACCCGAGCTCGGAGGCTTCCTCAGCAATTGAACGAATTGCCATGCAATTTCTGGAGATGCCTAAAGCCGTAGAGACGGGAGGCGTCAAAGGGTTTTTACACAAAATGTTCAGACTTTCACGATAATCCTTTGAGATCTAGGGGGAACGCAGATGGCTCCTTATCGCATTCTAGTAGTAGATGACTCCGCCTTCATGCGGAAAATTATAAGCGATCTGATACTCCAAGATTCGCAATTCACGATTGTTGCCACTGCCGATAACGGCGAGGAGGCCATAGAAGCTGTTACACAATGGAAGCCGGACGCTGTAACGCTGGATTTGGAAATGCCGCTTATGAACGGGCTCGAAGCGCTGCAGCACATTATGAAGGATCATTCAATTCCGATCATTATGTTATCCGGCATTAGCGAAGATAACACAAGAGATACGATCAAAGCGCTGCAATACGGTGCATTYGACTTTATTCGGAAGCCGTCAAGCAGCATTTCCCACGATATTCATCAGGTTGGCGAGCAATTACTGGAGAAACTGAAAATTGCCGTCTTGACGAAGCGTCATCAACCGGTCATCCAGATCCAAGAAGTCGAAGCGAGCAAAGTCGACGCAGCCATTATACCGTTACTTAAACCTGTATCTGAACCTCAAAAATATGAGGATACGACGCCAAAGCCTGCTGCTCCTATCTTTAGTGAACGTAAGAAGCCTTTGCTTCAGCCGTCCAAGGACAAGCCGCTGCCGGCAAGGTCGACCACCCCTTTACATAAACCGCTTAATGATGCCGCGCCAAGTAAACCATTGCCGGCACTGAAAGCAAAACCTGCACTTTCGCAGCCAAGCAGTCTTCCTAAGGAGACGGTTGCGAAGGCGAAACCTGCACAATCGAGAGTGATTCAGCCACCGAATAATGTCGTTAAGCCATTATCGGGAACGGCTTCGAATTTCCGCCATATCGTAGCAATTGGCACATCGACTGGAGGACCAAGAGCGCTTCATGAAGTGATATGCTCGCTGCCAGCGAATTTCCCATCCCCTGTACTTGTTGTTCAGCATATGCCTCCGAAGTTCACGAAGTCGCTCGCACAGCGGTTAGACAGCTTTAGTCCGCTGCAGGTTGTAGAAGCGACCAATGGAGAAAAGGTAACGGCCGGTGTCGTATATATCGCGCCAGGCGGCTATCATATGTTGCTGGACAAGGACACTGACGGATATCGGATCAAGTTGACAGAACAGCCAGTGCGAAATGGTCATCGTCCATCTGTTGATGTGTTGTTCGAATCATTAATCGATCATCAGGAGTTGAAGCGGCATGCGGTTATTATGACCGGCATGGGAAGCGACGGCGCCAAAGGAATGATGCAGCTCGCTCAAAGCGGCGCAGTATCAACGATTGCTGAATCCGAGGAAACTTGCGTCGTTTACGGTATGCCAAGATGTGCGATTGAAGGCGGGTACGCTCGAACTGTATTGCCGTTGCAACACATTGCGTCCGAGTTAGTGAATGCAGTGTTGAAATAAATGTTAGTGACTACCATAAGTACTTACAGGAGGTGTTTCTCGAAATGGATATGAATGCATACTTGTCCATGTTTATCGATGAATCGAACGATCACTTGCAAGCATTGAACGAAAACCTGCTCAAGCTTGAAGGCGAGCCCGGGGAGCTAAGCATCGTTCAAGCCATCTTCCGTTCCGCTCATACGCTTAAAGGGATGTCGGCAACGATGGGCTTCGAGGATCTGGCAGCTCTAACGCATGAGATGGAAAATGTACTGGATCTCGTTCGTAATAGCAAGCTTAAGATGGATAGCTTTATATTTGATACATTGTTTAAAGGGCTTGACGCATTGGAAGCGATGGTACAGGATATCGTTGGCGGAGGAACGGGCAAAGCGGACGTAACGGCGATCGTTGCTTCTCTTCAAGTCATTCTCAAAAGCGATTATAAATCGGGAGCTGCTTCGGCTCAGCCTGTTGCAACTGAGGCTGCTAAGCCGTCTGCGGGAACCGCTGGAGCCATGCTGCTCGATGAATTCCAATCATCGGTACTGCTGCAATCGATCGAAAGCGGTCAGAATGTGTATCACATTCAAGTATCGGTCCGCGATAATTGCGTCTTGAAAGCGGCGCGTGCCTACATGGTATTCGACTTGCTTGAGCGCAGCGGCGAGATCGTGAAGTCAGAACCGTCCGTTCAGGATATTGAGCAAGAAAAGTTCGATCTATCGTTCTCTGTATTTACAATATCGCCGCTAGAGGGCGCAGATCTACAGAAACAAATTTCCGATATTTCAGAAATCGAATCGGCAGTCGTTACGCTGCTTGATCAGGAATCGCTGGCTATGCTTAGCCAATCACCAGCGGCGCCTGCGATCGATAGTGCTGCCCAAGGGAACGAAACTGCAGCAGCACCTGTTATTGAAGCCCAAAGCCAAACGGCGGCGGCAACTGCTGCTGCGCCAGCTGCTCAATCGAGTGCATCTTCGGCTCCAGCGCCAGCCGTTTCGCGTACGATTCGCGTCGATATTGAACGTTTGGACACGCTTATGAATTTGTTCAGCGAACTGTTGATCGATCGTGTAAGGCTGGAGCAGCTGTCCAGTGAGATTAAACGCAATGATTTGACCGAGACGGTTGAGCACATGGCCCGTGTCAGCTCTGACTTGCAAAACATCGTTCTAAAGCTTCGCATGGTTCCAGTGGAATCGGTATTCAACCGCTTCCCGCGGATGATCAGGGATTTGGCTAAGTCGTTGGACAAGAAGATCGATCTCGTCATTTCCGGTGCTGAAACCGAACTTGACCGCACGGTCATCGATGAGATCGGCGATCCGCTTGTTCACTTGCTTCGCAACTCGGTGGATCATGGAATTGAGACGGTTGAAGAGCGTATAGCCGCTGGCAAATCGGAGACAGGTACGATCAATCTCCGTGCTTACCATAGCGGTAACCATGTATTTATTGAAGTGGAAGAAGACGGCCGAGGCATCCATAAGGATAAAGTGCTGAAGACCGCAATCAAGAATGGCGTCGTTACTGAGGAAGAAGCGAAGAAGCTGACGAACGATGAAATTAATATGCTCATCTTCGCTGCTGGATTTAGTACGGCCGACAAAATATCCGATATTTCCGGCCGCGGTGTTGGTCTTGACGTCGTAAGATCAAAGATCACATCACTCGGCGGCAACGTAACGGTAGATTCCGCGCCAGGCAGAGGAACGAAATTCTCTGTTCAGCTTCCGCTTACTTTGTCTATTATATCTGCAATGCTTGTTAAGCTAGGAAGCGAGAAGTATGCGATTCCTCTAACGTCCATCGTTGAGACGGGCATTATTCGCAAAGAGCAAGTGCTTCATGTACATGGCAATCGGATGATTGAATTCCGTAATACAATTATTCCTGTCGTTTCGCTTAGCAAAGTTTTGGATTCGCCTGATTATAACGAGGATACGGAAGACGAAACAGAAATTGTAGTCGTTCGCAAAGGCRAGAAGTGGGCTGCCGTTACGGTAGACGAGTTCATCGGCCAAAGTGAAATCGTACTTAAGACGCTTGGCAAGTATTTGGCCAACATTGAAGCGATCTCCGGAGCAACGATTCTTGGCGACGGCTATGTGGCACTTATCATTGATCCGAATGCACTCATTAAATAGGGAGGGTTTACAATGGGAGAAGAAGTAAAGGTTATCGTGTTCGCGCTAGGCAACGAGGAGTACGGAATTGAAGTAGATAAGGTTCGCACGATTGAAAGATTGTCTCCAATTACTCGTGTCCCGAAAACAGCGGCATTCATTAAAGGAGTTATTAATCTTCGCGGAATAGTCGTTCCCATTATTGATCTTCGCGGCCGCTTTAATCTATCCGAGACGCAGCCAACTGAAAATTCGCGGATAATCGTCGTAGCGGTAGGCGAGATTGAAGTAGGCTTTATCGTAGATGCAGCTAACGATGTCATTGATATCGATACGGATTCTATTGATTTGCCGCCAGAGATTGTTGGCGGCATAAAAGCGAAATATTTGCGCGGCATTGCGAAGCTCGGAGAAGGCCGGCTTCTTATTATGCTCAATCTATCGGAAGTACTTAACAAAAACGAGATTGTCCAGCTAGCGCAAGTAGAGGCGTAGAAGTGAGTATATTTAGTCGTTTCGAAGCCTTCGAGCTAGATGTACTGAAAGAAGTAGGTAATATCGGGGCGGGCAATGCAGCGACCGCATTGTCCCGTCTTCTGGACAAGCCGGTTGATATGGCTGTTCCCAAAGTAAGTTTGCTTCCTTTCGAAGAAGTTGCCGATCGAGTTGGCGGCTCGGAACAAATTGTGTTCGCTGTTTTCCTTCGCGTAGAAGGGGACGCCCCGGGCAATATGTTCTTTATCATCGAGGAAGCATCGGCTGAACGCTTGTTAAGACAATTATTGTCGATACGAGAGGAAGGCCAAGAAGGTTATTCAGAGATGGAGCTTTCCGCATTATGCGAGATTGGCAATATACTCGCCGGATCGTACTTATCATCGCTGGCCGATTTTACTCATCTGACGATGGCGCCGTCTGTTCCACAGATTGCGCTTGATATGGCGGGAGCTATTCTTAGTTATGGACTTGTCCAATATGGCGAGATGGGCGACTCTGCAATGCTGATCGAAACGACTTTCTTAGAAGATCGTGAGGCGCTAGAGGGGCACTTCTTCCTAATCCCGGATCCAGAATCGTTCGACAAAATATTCAGGGCCCTGGGAGTCGTTCAATGATACAGCAAAATGTGATCAAGGTAGGCATGGCAGATCTGAATATCGCAATGGACGGGGCATTCCTTAAGACAACAGGACTTGGTTCCTGTGTGGGTCTTACGTTGTTTGACCCGATTCGCAAAATAGCCGGTATGGCGCATGTCATGCTGCCTTCATCAGATATTGCCCGCGAAACTACAATTAATTTGGCAAAATATTCGGATACGGCAATTCCTGAATTGCTGGATCGAATGCTTGCGCAAGGCGCGCGAATAGAGCGTATGAAAGCGAAGATGGCTGGAGGCGCACAAATGTTTGCGATGTCTGGACATAGCGATACGATGAGAATCGGACCGCGTAACGTAGAATCGTGCACAGCAATGCTTCACCGATTCAAGATTCCGATCCTTTCACAAGATACCGGAGGCAGTGTCGGTCGCACGATTGAAATAGACAGCAACAGCGGCATACTTTCGATACGAAGTGTGCAGTTTGGAATAAAGGAGATTTGACATGCTAGGAACATGGCGATGGAATGTTGGATTAGGATTCGTCGGCACGGTACTGACGGTAGCTTTCTCACTCGGAGCGAATCCGCCTGGCGTAGTACTGCTTCGAAGCGCGTATGCTTTCATCGCTTTCTTTGTTCTTGCGTATGCGGTACGAGCAGTGTTTGCCATCATCCTTAAACCTCCGGCGCTAATTGGAGAACCATCCGAAAGCGCGGAAGCTGCCGGCAGCCTAACAGGAGGGCAGCTCGATCTTCAGACGCCGAACGAAAGTGACGATTTGAATGAGCTGCTCAAGAAACAGATGCGAGAAGACAATTCTACTGTTGGAGCCCAAAAGCAGGAGGCAATTAGCGCGTTTCAACCGCTTAATCCTCCTCAATTGCTTTCTACAAAAAATTCACAGCCTGAGGAATTGGCTAAGGCCATTCGTCACCTGWCAGGAGAGTGAATCGATGGCCGAGCCAAAAACCGCTCATCTGACAAACATCCAGATGTGGCAAGCGTGGAGAGAACGTGGTGAAGTCGAAGCTAAGAAGCAATTGATCGAACAATATCTGCCGCTTGTTGATTACGTTACGAATCGTATGGCAATCGGGCTGCCCAAAAACGTAATTAAGGATGATCTCGCTAGCAATGGCGTTATGGGGTTAATCGATGCAATCGAGAAGTTTGATTATTGCAGGGGATTGCAATTCGAGACTTATGCTTCATGGCGTATACGCGGGGCAATTATCGATGGATTGCGGCAAGGCGATTGGGTGCCTCGTTCGGTGCGTGAGAAAGCGAAGCGAGTGGAGGAAGCCTATCAGCATCTCGAGCAGCAGTATTTGCGTTCCGTAACAGATGCCGAGATTAGCTCCTATTTGCAAATATCGGAGAAAGAATTTGCCGGCATGCTTCAAGACATTGCAGTGACGACGGTATGCTCCTTGGAAGATCCTATTCGTGAAGAGGAATCGGAGACACGTATGTCATTGCTGGTGGACGACAAAGCGAAAAATCCCGATCACAAGGTTCATGAGTTTTATATGAAGGAATCGTTAGTGAAGGGGATCGAAAGATTGACCGAAAAGGAACGTACGGTAGTATCCTTGTTCTACTACGAGGAATTGTCTTTGAGCGAAATAGCTGAAGTGATGTCATTATCGCCTTCGAGAATTTCCCAGCTCCATTCCAAAGCGATTTTACGGTTGCGCGGAGCGCTGGCTAAACATAAGGATCAACTCTTGCAGCATTAGAAAGGAGGAGATAAGGTGGATGATCAACAATTAGACAGCTTTCTGCGCGTCCAGACTTCAGCGGACAAGATGTCGGCCTTCTTAACCTTTAGCCGTATAACGGATGAATTCGAGTGTACAGCTGAGCAGTTGGAGCGTTTTGTACGGAGCAAAGGAATTGTTCAAGGGCTTCAGACAGAGATGCTAAATTACATAAGCAGCAACCCGCTTGCCTACTGCAAGGAACAAACCATCATTGCAAAGGGCAGATCAGCGCAACCCGGCAAAGATGGATACATTAACCTTATCTATGAACTTGAACAGCGGGATAAACGTCCGTCCGAGAATGAAGACGGCAAGATTGACTTCAAGGACGTTAATAAGCTGAAGAACGTTACGCGCGGGCAACTGATCGCTGAACGAATTGATCCGCAGCCAGGGCCATCCGGAGTAACGGTTAACGGAGAAGTGATTCCTTCCAAGCTGGGCAAGCAGGTACGTTTCAAAGTAGGCAAAAACGTTGTGCTTAATCCGGAACAAACGGCTATGTATGCAGCAATTGACGGTCTGATCACGATGACGGATAAGGAAAAGATTAACGTCTTTCCGATCTATGAAGTGAATGGCGACGTTGACTATCGTGTCGGTAACATTGATTTTGTCGGAACGGTCGTCATTCGCGGCAACGTACTTAACGGCTTCCGTATTAAAGCAGCCGGCGATATTCGCGTTATAGGCGGCGTAGAAGGCGCTGAGCTTGATTCAGAAGGCTCTATCGAGATTACAGGGGGTATTCTCGGTGGAAATAAGGGGCATGTGAAGGCTGGGCGCAACGTGCGAAGTTCCTTTATTCAAGAAGCGAATGTCATTGCCGGTGAAGATATTCTCGTCTCCCAAAGCATTATGCATTCAAGCATAAGAGCGGGCAAAAGCATCGTTTGCTCAGGAGCAAAAGGATTAATCGTTGGCGGCATCGTTCAAGCAGGCGACTTGGTGCGTGCCCGCACCGTCGGAAACACGATGTCTACAGCAACAGCGATCGAGGTTGGCGTGAAACCAGAGTTCCGTTATGAACTGCAGGAGCTAAGGACGAGGTTGAAGCAATCTGCGGAAAGCTTGGACAAAACGGATAAAGCGCTTACGATTCTCGATCAGCTGGCCGCAGCTGGACAACTCTCCGAGGAGAAGATGGCTTTGCGGGTTAAGCTTAGCGTGACGAAGCGTCAGACTAAGGTAGAGGTAGAAGAGACGAGAATGCGCATTCTCGAGATTGAACGTTCGCTGGAAGATACGGATCGGGCCACGATTGAGATCGTACATACGATCTACGGCGGAACGAAGGTCGTCATCGGACGTTATACCAAATTCGTTAAAGACGCAGCGCAGCGAGTATCTTTCCGTTATCAGGACGGGGATATTTCTATGAATCCATTAATCTCGTAATAACATTAGAAGTCCAAGTCCTTGGAGTATAAGCGAACTTAAGCATTTGACTGCGGCAAGAAACAGAGATAGACCGCACTGCTCGGCTTCTGCTCGGCCGACTACCTTATAAGGGGGAGTCTTCTATGACCTTCAAACCACTTGATATGCAAATGTCTGTGCCGCGTACGCAAGAGTATAGTGGACTGCAAGGACAAGCTGCTCATAAGCCCTTAGCTGACCAGTCAGCATTAGCGGGTCAAGCGTCCAAGGAAACCGAACAGCTGCGGTCAAAAAATACCGGAGTTGAGCAAGCGACCGGTCAGAAGGTGCGCAGCGATCAAGATCAGAGTAAAGAATCCGGAGGTCAACGTTCATCTGCTTCCAAGCGCACAGCTGGCGAACAGGCGGACGATCAGACGGAAGCGAAGCCTGCCCATCCATTCAAGGGGCATAATCTTGACATTAAATTATAGAAGAGCAAGTCATCAGGAGAAAGGCGGTAAGTGAGGTGGAATCGTACTGGCAATATATTGTGTTAGTTGGAGCGGTTGTCATCGTGCTGGCTTTTATGCTGCCTAGACAGAAGCGGCAAGCAGAGCAGCCATCACAAAGTATTCAAAATATGGAGACGGCGCTCGAGCAGTTTATGGAGAATATGGAGAAGGACAATCAGGAGCTTGTCTCGCTTGTCGCGAAATCGCAGCAGGAAGCGAAGATGGACGCAGAGCGCAAAGATATGCGAATAGCAGAGCTAGAGCGCAAGAGCTCTACACTTGAGCAACAGCTGCTTCTAGCGACGCAACAAGCTGCGAGTATAGTGAACCAAGGGACAAGGCTGTATCCATTAACGAAGGAATCCGTGCAGCAAGAAGTGATTCAATCTGCTCCAATAATGAGTCAGTCCAATCTAGAGGAAGAAGTAACGCAGACAGAAGAAGAGCCCATTCAAATGAAAAACTCGATCCAGGCTCGTTACGCGGAGCTGTTCCAATTGTATGAGCAAGGAAAATCGATCGAAGCGATATCGAAGAAGCTTGGCATGAACAAAGGCGAGGTGCAGCTCATTATGCAGCTTGCAAAGCAGGAGGATGCTGCTCATGCTTAAAAACCGGACATTTATGATTGGTCTCGGCGTCGGCATTATTATAGGAGCGCTTCTTTTGGAGCTCATGTACATSGGCGAGAAAAGCGAGGACAAGCTGTCTTTGCTTGGCGTAGATCAAGCAACTGAACAGAAGCTGTATACCCAAGAAGAAGTCGATGCACTGCTGGCAGCACAGAAGGATTCAGCCGAGATAAACGACGAAGTGAATCATAATGCGGATCAAGCAGCAGCGGATGCGCCAGTGAAAGCAAGCGACAAGCCCCTTGAGCCTACTTCTACGCCCGTTCCGGCTAAGCCTGCAGCTGATCAATCTAAAGCTGAGAAGGTGCTGCGGATTGAACATGGAGCGAACTTAAGCAATACAGCTTCATTGCTTGAGAAGAACCATATTATTGACGATAAGACGGGGTTCATCAATCAAATGAAGAAGGACAAAAAACTGGTTCGCGCCGGTTATTTTTTGTTTCACGAGAATATGACGGTTGATGAAGCCATCGAAACCGTTACGAGCAAGCCGATTACGAAAGCAGAAGCGGACGTGTTCAATAGCTCCAAGGCAGCGAACTGATTTTATTCTATAAACCATTGTTGCAGACGTCTGTCATATATGATATATTAATTGACGGTGTTAAAAACGCACGCCGGTCAATTTTGCCAATGGTGCTTTCGCTCGGCGAAAGTGTTGGCAAGAGATGCGAGTGGCGGAGGAGCACACAAAACCAATACAGGAGGTGTTGAATATGGCGGTTATTTCCATGAAACAGCTTCTCGAAGCTGGGGTACACTTCGGTCATCAGACTCGTCGTTGGAATCCTAAGATGGATCGTTATATCTTCACAGAAAGAAACGGAATTTACATCATCGACTTGCAAAAAACAGTTAAGAAGGTTGACGAAGCGTATAACTTCGTTAAATCCATTGCTGCAGAGGGCGGCACTATGCTGTTCGTCGGCACAAAGAAACAAGCTCAAGACTCGGTTAAAGAAGAAGCAGAACGTTGCGGCAACTTCTACATCAACCAACGTTGGTTGGGTGGCACGCTTACGAACTTCTCGACAATTCAAAAGCGTATCGACCGTTTGAAACAACTTGAGAAATGGGAAGAGGACGGCACTTTCGAAGTTCTTCCTAAGAAAGAAGTTATCATTCTTCGCAAAGAAAAAGACCGTTTGGAGAAATTCCTTGGCGGCATCAAAGGCATGAAAGGTTTGCCAAGCGCGCTGTTCATCATCGATCCGCGCAAAGAGCGTATTGCTGTAGCAGAAGCTCGTAAACTTGGTATCCCAATCGTTGGTATCGTTGATACGAACTGTGACCCAGACGAAATCGACTATGTCATTCCTGGTAACGACGATGCAATTCGTGCCGTTAAGTTGTTGACTTCGAAGATGGCTGACGCAATCGTAGAAGCTAACCAAGGCGAGCAAACAACGGCTTAAATAGCAGTTCATGCAGGTCAACAAAGGGTGGTCAGATGGTGAAAAACCTCTCACTGCCCTTTTTTTGAACGAAAATCATTTTTTCAAAATAAGGTAGAATAACAGCTTCGCACAACATTTAGGAGGGTTTAACATGGCAGTTAGCGCTAGCGCGGTAAAAGAACTACGTGAAAGAACGGGAGCAGGAATGCTCGATTGTAAAAAAGCTTTGGACGAAACAAACAACGACATCGAAAAAGCGATCGCTTTGCTTCGTGAAAAAGGTTTGTCGGCTGCAGCTAACAAAGCTGGCCGTATCGCTACAGAAGGCGTAGTAGAATCGTACATCCACGCTGGCGGTCGTATCGGCGTTATCGTTGAAGTAAACTGCGAAACGGACTTCGTTGCAAAAACGGATCAATTCCGTGAATTTGCAAGAGACATCGCTATGCAAATCGCAGCTGCTAATCCGAAATTTGTTCGCCGCGAAGAAGTTCCTGGCGATGAGCTTGAGAAAGAGCGCGAAATTTTGAAAGCACAAGCGCTTAACGAAGGCAAGCCTGAGAAAATCGTTGAAAAAATGGTTGAAGGCCGCATCTCGAAATACTATGAAGAATATTGCTTGATGGAGCAATCGTTCATCAAAGATCCAGACAAAACAATCTCGACTTTGCTTAATGAAAAAATTAGCAAAATCGGCGAGAACATCTCGATCCRTCGCTTCGTTCGTTTCGAACTTGGTGAAGGTCTTGAGAAAAAAGTCGACAACTTCGTTGAAGAAGTTATGGCTCAAGCAAAACTTTAATCCGAACGCACAGGCGGGGCGGGGCGTCCGCCCCGCCTGCTTGTTTTCAAAGACACATTTTGTAGAAGCTTGCACACTTATTTGAGCTGTATGATGGAGGTATAAACGTTGGAACATCCTGTGTATAAACGTATCGTTCTTAAGGTCAGCGGTGAATCATTGGCAGGACAGGAAGGCTACGGCATTGAAGCGTCGGTCATCTCTTCCATTGCGAACCAAGTGAAGGAAGTTATTGCACTCGGCGTAGAAGTCGCAATCGTATGCGGCGGCGGCAATATCTGGCGCGGAATCGCCGGTACGGCGAAAGGCATCGATCGCGCGACAGCCGATTATATGGGCATGCTTGCTACTGTAATGAACTCACTGGCGCTTCAAGACGCGCTGGAACAAATTGATGTGCCAACACGAGTGCAGACGTCGATCGCGATGCAGCAAATTGCTGAACCGTACATTAGACGCCGTGCCATTCGTCACTTGGAGAAGGGCAGAGTCGTTATTTTCGCGGCAGGAACAGGCAATCCGTTCTTCTCGACCGATACGACAGCCGCACTTCGCGCTGCTGAGATCGAAGCAGAAGTGATTCTGATGGCGAAGAACAAAGTGGATGGCGTTTACTCGGCCGATCCGTTCAAAGACGATACGGCAGAAAAGTTCGAAGAGCTTACTTACCTTGACATGCTTAACCGCAACTTGGGCGTAATGGATTCTACAGCCGCTTCGCTCTGTATGGACAACAATATTCCGCTTATTGTATTCTCGATAACAGAGAATGGTAATATTAAGCGTGTCGTGCTCGGTGATAAAATCGGGACTATTGTGAAAGGAAGTGTCAAATAATGCCGCTTCAAATTAAGAAAAACGCTGAAGAACGCATGGATAAAGCAATCTCGGCTTTAAAACGCGACCTAGCGTCGCTTCGCGCAGGCAAAGCGAGTCCTGCTTTGTTTGACCGCATTCAAGTTGAATACTACGGGGCAATGACGCCTCTTAACCAGCTCGCTAATATCAATACACCAGATGCGCGCACGCTGCTCATTCAGCCTTGGGACAAATCGTCCGTTGCTGCAATTGAGAAGGCGATCATGAAGTCGGATTTGGGTCTTACGCCTTCTAACGATGGAACTGCGATCCGCATTTCCGTGCCTATGCTTACGGAAGAGCGTCGCGGCGAACTCGTGAAAACGTCGAAAAAGTTCGGTGAAGAAGCGAAGGTGGCTATCCGCAACATTCGCCGCGATGCGAACGATTCCATCAAGAAGCTTGAGAAATCGGACATTTCCGAGGACGAATCACGCGGCCATCAAGAAGATATCCAGAAGGCAACGGACAAGTTCATCGCTGAAGTGGATAAAGTGCTTGTTGCCAAAGAAAAAGAGATTATGGAAGTATAATTATACAATAGGCCCCTCCGACAGGTGGGGTTTGGTTTTGATTCCGGTTGGGAGGAACGAAGATGATCAAGCGACTTTGGGCCCTACTTGGCAAATCGTCCAAAAAGCCGTCTAATCCTAAAGTCTTCGAAAAGGTTCCTGAGCATGTGGCTATTATTATGGACGGCAACGGCCGTTGGGCTAAAACTCGTGGATTGCCGAGGACGGCAGGTCATCATTCCGGGATGAAGGCGGTCAAGCGAATAACGATGGCCGCTGATAAGCTGGGCATTAAATATTTGACGTTATATGCGTTTTCCACGGAAAACTGGACGAGGCCGAAGGATGAGGTCGACTTCTTAATGAAGCTTCCCCAGCAATTTCTTGAGATCGAGCTCGACGAGCTGATTGCCAACAACGTTCAAGTCCGAATGATGGGGCATAAAGAGAACTTGCCTGCCCATACAATAAGCCCGCTTGAGGAAGCGATCGTGAAGACAGCGAACAATACCGGGCTCGTCTTGAACTTTGCTCTTAACTACGGCAGCCGCAAGGAAATGCTGGAGGCGGTCAAGGATATTGCTTCGGATGTGTCGCGAGGCGAGGTCGACATCAATGAAATTGATGAGAAGCTGATGGCAAGCCGGTTACATACCAGCGGAATGCCTGACCCGGATTTGCTTATTCGAACGAGCGGAGAGCTCCGTCTAAGCAACTTCATGATGTGGCAGCTCGCTTACAGCGAATTATGGTTTACGGATGTGTATTGGCCAGCGTTTACAGAAGAGCATTTTCATGAGGCCTTACAAGAGTATCAGCGCCGTGTGCGCCGATACGGCGGTTTGTAGCTTCAAGTATCGGAGTGTGACGTTTCGTTGAGACAACGGATTATTACAGGGGTGCTGGCTGGCGCGCTTTTAGTTGCTCTGACAATTGTCGGTGGCTGGCTATTTACCGCTTTGCTCGTACTGCTCGCCATTATAGGGTTTACGGAGTATGCAAGAATGAACGGCGTCAAATGGTCGCATCCGTCCGCACTGCTTGGGTATGCGGGCGTATTGCTGTTTGTGCTTCCTTGGTCGGATTGGAACGTTGATGTGCCTTCCGAAATGACAATCGTGTGGATGCTGGCCTTTCTATTGCTTGCCGTGACTGTCATTACCAAAAACAAAACGACAATTGATGGCGCCGCGCTTATGTTGCTAGGCGCTTTATATGTAGGTTACGGCTTTGCGGCCATGATCGAAGTACGAGGCATCGTTCCGAACGGCCTGTTCTGGACTTTCCTGTCCTTCTCCTGTACGATTGCGTCGGATACTGGCGCTTATTTCTGCGGACGAGCCTTCGGAAGAACGAAGCTATGGCCGTCGATCAGCCCGAATAAGACAATCGAAGGTGCGTTAGGCGGTGTCGTGCTGTCTTTGATCGTTGCAGTGATCTTCTCCCTATTCGCACCCGATACGGTTAGTCTTGGTCTGCCAAAAGCACTTCTCATCGGTTTGCTGGCCGCAGTTGCTGGGCAATTCGGAGATTTGATCCAATCTGCCTACAAGCGAGTGCGTGATATTAAGGATACGGGAACACTGCTTCCCGGCCACGGCGGCGTACTCGACCGTTTCGACAGCTGGCTGATCGTATTTCCGCTGCTGCTCCTAACCGGCCTGTTGCCGTCTTAAGTTTGGAGGATATGGGTGATGAAGAAAATTAGTATTTTGGGCTCGACAGGATCTATCGGAACGCAAACGCTTGATATCGTTGCTCATGCTCCGGAGCTGTTCAAAGTCGTCGGACTGTCGGCGGGATCTAACGTCGACCTGCTCATCGAGCAAGCGCGTCAGTTCAAGCCGGCAATCGTATGTCTCGGATCGAAGGAGCTAGCCGATGCCGCTAGACTGCATGTCCCCTCTGGAACAAGAGTGGTATATGGAGAAGAGGGCTTGATCGAGACGGCTTCTCATACGGATGCAGATATAGTTGTTACGGCGATCGTTGGCAGCCGAGGGCTTCCGGCAACGCTTGCAGCTATTAATGCCGGCAAGACGATTGGCCTCGCTAACAAGGAAACGCTCGTTACGGCTGGGCATCTCGTTATGGAACGCGCGAAACAGCGCGGCGTGGCGATTCTGCCGATCGATAGCGAGCACTCGGCTATCTTCCAGTGTCTGAATGGCGAGAAGCGGGAGAGCATCAAGCAAATTACGCTTACCGCATCGGGGGGCTCGTTCCGTGATCGTACGCGCGAGCAGCTAGAAGGCGTTACAGTGAGTGAGGCGCTTAACCATCCGAACTGGTCAATGGGTGCTAAGATTACGATTGATTCGGCTACGATGGTCAACAAAGGGCTTGAGGTCATTGAAGCCAAATGGCTGTTCGGGGTTACATACGATCAGATAGATGTCATTATTCATCCGGAAAGCATCATTCATTCCTATGTGGAATTTTCCGATCATAGCGTAATTGCTCAAATGGGCTTGCCGGATATGCGAGTGCCGATTCAATATGCGCTCACTTATCCGGATCGCGTGGCAACGCCGACGAATCGACTGAACTTAGCTGAGATCGGCAAGCTTCATTTCCGCGAGATGGATTTTGTCCGTTTCCCGTTACTGCGGCTTGCTTTCGATAGCGGACGCTTAGGCGGCTCCGCTCCAGCTGTATTCAATGCAGCAAATGAAATAGCGGTCGCTCGTTTCTTGAACGGTGAAGTTAATTTTCTCGATATAGAGAGAATTGTAGAGTCGACCGTTAGCCGGCATATTGTTACGGAGATTAACGATTTACAGACGATTGCGGAAGTAGACAGCTGGGCCCGCCGGTTTGCGGCAACCGTATAGGATTGCATACGGTCAAAAACCGGTTCTCTTGTATCGGACGGGAGAATAATGATAATCTATGTACAGGCCGTAACGAACAGGAGGCTTCACGTATATGCATATGATTCAGGTCATTCTTCTGACCGTGCTCGTTTTTTTCGTTATTGTCACGATTCACGAATGGGGACACTATTACTTTGCCAAACGGGCGGGAATATTAGTCCGCGAATTCGCGATCGGTTTTGGTCCAAAGCTGTTTTCGGTGTTGCGAGGCGAGACCAGGTATACGCTTAGACTGATCCCAGCAGGCGGCTTCGTTAGAATGGCTGGCGAGGATCCAGAGATTGTTGAAGTTCAGCCAGGCCAGACGATAGCAGTCCGCGTTAAGGATAACGTGGTCAAGAAGCTGTATCTGGATCGCTTGGATGAGCGGAGCGACGTTATTCGCGGTGAAGTTACCTCGATTGATCTAGAGCGCAATCTTCATGTGACGCTGGATATAGAAGGGGAAACGGAACGTTTTGCTGTGCATCCTCAAGCGTTGCTGATTACGAAAGGTAGAGATACGCAAATTGCGCCTCTTGACCGCCAATTCGGCAGCAAGACGGTAGGTCAGCGCGCGCTTGCAATTGCAGCTGGTCCATTTATGAACTTCGTACTGGCATTCGTGCTGTTCGCTGCTTACATTCAGATGGCTGGCGTACCAACCACTCAGCCCGATAAGCTGCTAATTAATTCGGTATTGCCAGATTCCCCTGCATCACAAAGCAAGCTGCAAGAAGGCGATGTCATTCATGCCATTAATGGCACGAAGATCGGTACCGATTTTGATAAAATGCTCGATATCATCGGAAAGTCTCCTAATGTCGCGCTTAAGGTCGATATTATAAGAGACGGCGTAGCTCAGCAGATTGAGATTACACCGAAGCCTGACGACGAAGGAGTCGGCAAGGTCGGCATTACCGCTGGCGTCAATAAAGTGCCGATGAGGCAGGCGACTTTTGCGGAGACGATTACGGGTTCGGCTAAATTAATGAAAAATATGACGATCAGCATTTTCGAAGGATTCAAGCAGCTAATCAGCAACTTTAATCTAGACGATGTCGGCGGTCCAGTACGAACGGCAGAAGTTACGGGCCAGATTGCAAGCCAAGGCATCGTACAGCTGACTTCGTGGACAGCACTGCTAAGTCTTTACCTCGGCATATTCAACCTGCTTCCAATTCCGGCGCTGGACGGCAGCCGTCTCATTTTCCTCGGAATTGAAGCATTGCGCGGTCGACCGGTCGATCCGAACAGGGAGAGCATGGTTCACTTTGTCGGGTTTGCAATGATTATGCTGTTAATGCTGGTAGTTACCTATAACGATATTTTACGATTGGTACGAGGGGAGTAGTAAGAAAGCTCATGTCTAAGGATAAGCAATTTGTTACGGAAATTACGCCGCAGAGCGAAGATTTCTCTAGATGGTATATCGATGTTATTAAGAAAGCCGAGCTGATGGATTACTCGCCGGTTCGAGGCTGTATCGTGTTCCGCCCAGAAGGTTATGAATTGTGGGAAAATATTCAGCGCGATCTGGACAGAAGATTCAAGGAAACAGGTCACCGCAACGCTTACTTCCCAATGTTCATCCCGGAGAGCTTCTTCCAAAAAGAGAAGGAGCATGTCGAGGGCTTCAACCCGGAGCTTCCATGGGTAACTGAGGCTGCCGGCGAGAAGCTGGAGGAGCGCCTGGCCGTTCGTCCGACTTCCGAGACGATGTTCGGCCATATGTATTCCAAGTGGATTCAATCTTACCGCGATTTGCCTGTCCTTATTAACCAGTGGGCTAACGTTGTACGCTGGGAGAAGCGTACGATGCCGTTCCTTCGCACAAGCGAGTTCCTATGGCAGGAAGGCCATACCGCTCACGAGAACGAAGAAGAGGCACGTGAAGAAACGATGCGCATGTTGAACGTTTATCGTGAGTTCGTAGAGGAGTTCCTCGCGATTCCGGTTATCGTAGGCGAGAAGACACCTTCGGAGCGATTCGCGGGCGCGGTAGACACATATTCGATCGAAGCGATGATGAAGGACGGCAAGGCGGTTCAAGCCGGCACATCCCATTATCTCGGAACGAAGTTCGCTGTTGCTTTCGATATCAAATATTTGGATCGTGAAAATACATTGCAGTTCTGCCATACGACTTCATGGGGAGCAAGCACGCGACTCATCGGTGCGCTTATTATGGTGCATGGTGACGACCGCGGGCTTGCGTTGCCGCCTAAGGTTGCTCCAACACAAGTTATTATGATTCCAATCGGACCTGCGAAGATGCGCGAGCAAGTTGTTGGTCGCGTGGACGAGCTGTATGCCGAGTTGAAAAAAGCTGGCGTTCGCGTTCGCGTCGACGACCGTGCGGACGTTAGTCCGGGCTGGAAGTTCAATGAATACGAAATGCGCGGCGTACCGCTTCGTCTCGAGCTTGGACCACGCGATATGGAGAACGGCGTCGTTGTGCTCGTATCGCGGATCACTGGCGAGAAACGCATCGTACAGCAAGACAATCTTATAGCTGAAGTTGAAGCGATGCTTGCCGAGATACAGAGCGGCATGCTGGAGAAAGCGAAGCAATTCAGAAGCGACAATTCCCGTTCCGTCGATACGATCGACGAGATGAAAGCTTTCCTTGAAGAGCAGCGCGGTTTCGTTGAAGCAGGTTGGTGCGGTTCTGCCGCTTGCGAGAAGCAAGTGAAGGAAGAGACGGGCGCTACAAGCCGCAACATTCCTTTCGAACCTTCYGTTCAGAAGCCGAAATGTCTCGTATGCGGCGATGATTCGAAGCATACAGTCGTCTTTGCAAGAGCTTATTAAGATAAACTCCTATCGGAGTGCCTAGAACGAATAACATTGTTCAAATATAGGATCGTATATCAATCTGCCATACTTTCTCTATATTTCTCCGGAATGAAACGCGCAGCGCCGCCAAAAGACGGCGCTGCGCGTTTCACCTTGGGGTTGGATCATAAGGAGTGATAAACATGAGCCAAACCGGTGACAAGCGGCAGCGCTTCGAGCTGTTGTTGCAGCAAGCAGGACTGCCGCAGGAACTTATACAATCTTATTTTCAAGACGGCTATATTGATCAAGTAATCGTAAGCAACAGCAATCGGGAGTGGACGTTTTGCATCCGCAAAACGTCCATGGTGCCTTTACAGGCGTATAATGGCTTCTGCCAAGCCGCGAAAATGAAGTTCGAGCATATTGCCGCCGTTTCTTTTCAGCTTATCTATGACCCCATTGTCGAGACGGAATCGATTTTACAGCAATATTGGGGCTTGTTCATGGAATGGGCGCAGCGCGAGATCGCGTCGGTTAACGGCTGGCTGCAGAAGGCATCGATTGATGTAGAGGGAGACTTGCTTACGCTGTCGCTGCTCGATACAACGGGGCTGGAGCTTGCGCGCAAGAAGAGACTTGATGAGGAGATCGTCCGTTTCTACGAAACGAGCTTTAACCGCACATGCAAAGTGAAGATGATCGTCAGCGAATCCCGCCAAGAAATATTGGATGAGTTTAATCTGAAGCTTGTTGAGGAAGAGCGTGAAGTTGTGCAGCAGCTGATGGCAAGCTCGCAATCGGAATCCTCATTTTCGGGTGACGACGAGGAATCCGTTAAGCTTGCCRTCGGTTACGATATTAAAGAAGAAGCCGTACCGCTTATGAATATTCAAGAGGAAGAGAAGAAAATAACGGTACAGGGCACGGTATTCGGACTAGATATGAAGGAGCTCCGCAACGGCAGCACCTTGTTTACGTTCAACGTAACCGATTTTACGGACTCCATCGCGATGAAGATGTTCGCCAAGACGAAGGATGACGTAAAAGTGCTAAGCCAGCTGGCTAATGGCAAATGGGTCAAAGCGCGCGGTCGGATCGAGTATGACCGATTCATGCAAGAGCCTGAGCTTGTCATGATGCCGAACGACCTGCACGAGATTGGTTCACCTCCGGACCGGAAGGACAAGGCCGAAGAGAAACGTGTCGAATTCCATCTTCATACGACGATGAGTGTCATGGATGCCGTAACACCGATCGGTGATTACGTGAAGACGGCTGCGAAGTGGGGACACAAGGCGATTGCCGTTACGGATCATAGCAATGTCCAATGTTACCCCGATGCGTTCAAAGCGGCTCAGAAGCATGGCATTAAAGTTATGTTTGGTTTGGAAGCGAACGTTGTCAATGACGCTGTGCCGATGGTACTGCAATCAAGACCCGAGCCGCTCGCTTCTGCGACTTACATCGTATTCGATATCGAGACGACAGGCTTGTCCGTCATTAATAATAAAATTATTGAGCTMGCCGGCGTGAAGATGCGGGAAGGAAAGGAAGTAGATCGCTTCTCGACCTTTATTAATCCGCATGAGAAAATACCGTACAACATCCAGCAGCTTACGAATATTAACGACGATATGGTGAAGGATGCGCCAGAGCTGGAACCTAAGCTGCGCGAATTCATTGAATTTATTGGGAATGACGTATTAGTTGCGCATAACGCGCGATTCGATATCGGCTTTATCCAGGCCTCTTGCAAAGCATTCGGCATGCCGGAGGTCATGAATCCTGTGCTCGATACGCTCGAGTTGGCTAGATTCATACATCCTTCGCTAAAGAACCACCGACTGAACACGCTCTCCGACAAATATAAGATCAGCTTGGAGAATCATCACCGGGCCATCGATGACTCGATTGCGCTTGGCGGAGTGCTGTTCGGCTTGATAGGTGACGCGGCGGAACGCAATATTACCGATCTACATCAGCTAAATGATTATGTAGGCATGGATCTTTCTAATTCACGTCCATTCCACTGCAATATATACGCGCTTAATGCAGTAGGCAAAAAAAATCTGTACAAGCTCATCTCGATGTCTCATACCGAATATTTCAAGCGTGTCCCTACGATTCCGAAGAGCAAGCTCGTCGAGCTGCGGGAAGGACTATTAGTCATCTCCGGCTGCGAGAAAGGCGAGTTTTTCGAGACGGTGCTTAATAAGTCGGAAGAAGAGGCTACCGAGGTTGCCCGCTTCTATGATGTGCTGGAAATTCAGCCGATCGACTTCTACATGCATTTGGTTGAGAAAGGCTTGGTCGGAAGCCGGGCGGAGATCGAGCAAGCACATCGCCGCATATGCCAGATTGGCGATGCGCTTGGCAAACCGGTTATAGCAACAGGGAATGTGCATTACTTGAACCCGCGGGATAAGATGTATAGGGACATTACGATAAATGGCATTACGGGCTTTAGTCCGCTCAAGGGACAACGCAAGCCGGATGCTCACTTCCGTACGACAGACGAGATGCTGGAGGAGTTCGCGTTCCTCGGGGAAGCTCGCGCGCGCCAAGTTGTCGTAACGAACACGTCTGAACTCGCCGATCGGTTCGAATCGTATGATTTGTTCCCAAGCGAGCTGTTCACGCCGATTATTGAAGGCGCTGACGAAGAAATTCGGAATACCTGCTATTCGACTGCTAAGGGGTTTTACGGAGAAGATCTTCCGCAAGTTGTAATCGACCGCCTGGAGAAGGAGTTAGTTCCGATTATTAAGTTCGGCTTCTCTGCCAACTATCTCATTTCCGAGAAGCTGGTGAAAAAGTCGAATGCGGACGGTTATCTCGTAGGGTCAAGGGGTTCGGTCGGCTCTTCGGTCGTGGCGACGTTCCTCGGCATATCCGAAGTTAATCCGCTTCCTGCTCACTATATGTGTAAAAATCAGGATTGTCGCCACAGCGAATGGTTCCTAGACGGAAGCGTGCCGAGTGGATTTGACTTGCCGGCTAAGATGTGCCCGAAATGCGATCAGCCGATGAAGGGTGAAGGACAAGATATCCCGTTCGAGACTTTCCTAGGCTTCAAGGGAGATAAAGTTCCCGATATCGATCTTAACTTTTCTGGCGAATACCAGCCCGTTGCCCATAACTACACTAAAGTTCTGTTCAGCGAGAAGGCCGTATTCCGAGCCGGAACGATCGGTACTGTGGCGGAGAAGACAGCCTACGGTTTCGCGAAGAAATATGAGGAAGAGAATAACAAGAAGTGGCGCGGGGCGGAGCTTGCAAGGCTCGCCAGCGGCTGTACGGGCGTTAAGCGCAGCACTGGCCAACATCCCGGCGGTATCGTTGTTGTTCCCGATTATATTGAGGTCGAGGACGTAACTCCCGTGCAATATCCCGCGGATGATCAGAATGCCGAGTGGAAGACGACGCACTTTGACTATMACGCGTTCGAAAGCAATCTGCTCAAGCTCGATATTCTCGGACATGACGATCCGACCATGATGCGGATGCTGCAGGATTTGACCGGCGTGGATCCGACGACGATACCGATGAACGATCCGAAAGTGATGAGCATGTTCAACTCGACAGCTGCGCTCGAAGTCGCACCCGAGAAGATTCGCTCCTCGGTGGCAACGTACGGCGTGCCGGAGATGGGTACGAAGTTCGTTCGTCAGATGCTTCAGGAAACACAGCCGTCTTCATTCGCCGACTTGCTGCAAATATCCGGTCTGTCGCATGGCACGGGCGTATGGCTCGGCAATGCGCAGGAGCTGATTAAGAACGGAACCTGCAACATCAAGACCGTAATCGGTTGTCGTGACGATATTATGTTGTATCTGATCTACAAAGCCGGCATGGATGCCGGACTTGCGTTCAAAATTACCGAGAGCGTTCGTAAAGGTAAAGGGTTAACGCCAGAATGGATCGAAGAAATGAAGCGCTGCAAGGTGCCAGCCTGGTACATTGATTCCTGTCTGCGCATCGAGTATATGTTCCCGAAGGCGCATGCCGCGGCTTATGTTATTTCGGCTGTTCGTACCGCCTTCTTCAAGCTCTATTATCCGATTCATTATTACRCAACCTACTTTACCGTTCGTGCCGACGACTTCGATTTGGAGCTGCTCTGCCAAGGCTATGATGCCATACTGGCTAAGTTGATTGAGATCGAAGCCAAAGGGTTCAATGCGCTTCCGAAAGAGAAAAATATGGTGTCGCAGCTCGAAATGTCGCTCGAGATGACGGCCCGCGGTTTCTCGTTCAAGCCAATTGATCTTTATCGATCGGATGCTACGAAATTCCAGGTGGACGGAGATTCTCTGATCCCGCCATTTGCAGCGATTGCTGGTATCGGCGAGAATGCGGCGCGCAATATCGCAGCTTCGAGAGAAGATGGCGAATTCCTGTCGATCGAAGATTTCCAAATGAAATCGAAAGCAACAAAAACGATTGTCGAGGTACTCGGATCGATGGGTTGTTTCCGCGGCCTGCCTGAATCTAACCAGCTTTCTTTGTTCTAGTTTTGAAAGAGACTTGAAAACATTTCTTGTCACTCTATAGTGGTTATGTTATAATTTTTGTGGCAATGATGATGATAAAGGCTCTAATGCAGAAGAGTGGGGAAACCCACTCTTTACGTTTTGTATTCGGCAAAACAGGCATACCGCGTAAAATACAGGAGGTCAAGTCAATTTGAGCACATCCAAAATCAAAACCGTTGTTGAGGAAATGATTTCACCATTTCTTGACAGCCAAGGATTTGAACTGGTCGATATTGAATACGTGAAGGAGGGCAGCAACTGGTTTCTCCGGATTTTCGTAGATAAGGAGGGCGGAATCGACATTGAAGATTGCGGCCGAATTAGCGAACACGTAAGCGAGCAGTTGGATAAAAATGATCCGATTACGGATGCTTATTTCCTCGAGGTGTCCTCCCCTGGCGCGGAGCGCCCGCTCAAGAAGCCGGAGGATGTGCGTAAAGCCGTCGGGAAACACGTTTACATAACGACATACGAACCGATCAGCGGCGCTAAGGAGTTTGAAGGGCTGCTGCTTTCGTTTGACGGCGATAACGCCGTTGTTGCTGTGGGGAAAAAAGAGCATAGTATTCCATATTCGAAGGTTGCAAGCGCTCGTTTGGCAATCGTGTTCTAACATTCGTTTTTTTTCTATTTTGAAAGGGGGAACTCCATTCCAATGAGCATGGATTTTATTGAAGCGTTACAGGAAATCGAAAGAGACAAAGGCATTACGAAGGATGTGCTGTTAGAGGCCATCGAGGCAGCGCTAATTTCCAGCTACAAACGCAATTTTAATACCGCACAAAACGTAAGGGTTGATATTAACCGCCATACCGGCGTTATTAAAGTATATGCCCGCAAGACCGTTGTCGAGGAAGTACTTGACCCGCGGTTGGAAATTTCGGTTGAAGCTTCCCGCGAGATTAACGCGCATTACCAGCTGGACGACGTTGCCGAGATCGAAGTTACGCCTCGAGACTTCGGGCGTATTGCCGCACAGACGGCGAAGCAAGTTGTTACGCAGCGTATTCGCGAAGCAGAACGCGGACTGATCTATAATGCCTTTATCGACAAAGAAGAAGATATCGTTAACGGCATCGTTCAGCGCCAGGATGTGAAGAATCTGTTCGTCGATCTAGGCAAGGTGGAAGCGGTATTGCCGCTTACCGAACTTATGCCGACTGACAAGTTCAAGCATGGCGACCGTGTCAAATCGTATATTACAAAGGTTGAGAACACGACTAAAGGGCCTCAAATTATTTTGTCCCGTACGCATCCAGGCTTGTTGAAACGTCTATTCGAGCTTGAAGTGCCGGAAATCTACGACGGCGTTGTCGAGATTCGTTCGGTTGCACGGGAAGCGGGCTTCCGCTCGAAAATTGCCGTTCATACGCGCAATAGCGAAGTCGATCCTGTCGGCTCCTGCGTAGGTCAGAAGGGCGTGCGCGTTCAAACGATCGTCGGCGAGCTGAAAGGCGAGAAAATCGATATCGTTCGCTGGTCCGAGAATGTCGAGGAGTATGTGGCGAATGCGCTCAGCCCATCCAAAGTGCTTGAAGTCATCGTCTTCGAGCAAGAGAAGATGGCGCGCGTCATCGTGCCCGACTATCAATTGTCGCTCGCGATCGGCATCAAAGGGCAGAACGCTCGTCTTGCCGCGAAGCTGACTGGCTGGAAAATCGATATTAAGAGCGAGACGCAAGCCGAGCAGGAATACGGACGTCCAAGAACAACGACGGGCACGATGCATCAGGACTCCGTCTCGATCGATTAGTATAGAGCAACACGATTGTCAATGTAACTCGCAGAGGAGGGGTGCGCGGTGAGACCAAGAAAAGTGCCGCTTCGCAAATGTGTCGCTTGTCAAGAGATGATGCCGAAGAAGGAACTTATCCGGGTTGTGCGGACGCCAGCCGAAGAGGTTCAGATTGACCTGACGGGCAAGAAGGCTGGACGCGGAGCATATCTGTGCGGCAAAGTGAGCTGCTTCAAGCTTGCTAAGAAAACAAAGGCGCTTGATCGTGCGCTTAAGCAGCCGGTAGGCGATCATATTTATGATCAATTAGAGCAAGACTTCGTAGCCGTCGAAGATCAATTCATTGCCGGCAAGGAGCTGAGCGCCGATGAAGACGAATAAAGCTTTGTCGTCGCTTGGCATGTGCATGCGTGCCGGCAAGCTCATCACCGGCGATGAAATTGTGGAGAAGGCGGTAAGGCAGAAGCAAGTGCATCTGGTCATTATTGCCGGAGATGCTTCTGCCAATACGAAGAAGAAATTCAACGATAAGTGCAGCACCTACGGGATACAACTCGCCGAAGCGTTCGACCGTGAGCAACTAGGAAAGGCGATAGGCAAGCCGGATCGAGTCGTGCTTGCGGTAACCGATGCGCAGTTCGGAAAAATGATTGCGAGTCATCTGAGCCATAATACGGAGGTGGATAATATTGAACAATAAACAAGACAGCAAGGACAATAAAGATAAACTCCGCGTATATGAATATGCGAAGTCGCTCAATATGAGCAGCAAAGAAATTATTACGATTCTTAAACGGTTGAACTTGCCTGTAAACAACCATATGAGTGTTATGGTTCATAAGGTTGAAGGCTTCTTC
>NZ_JBFRGE010000079.1:0-29770 GCF_052115185.1 Paenibacillus sp. 2TAB19
ACAACAGTAAGTTGTATAACCATCGGCTTTTACTCCTTCAACTTCATCGAACCGCAGTATGAAGCTTCCGCTACACTAATCGTCAACGACTACAAGGACAGCAGTACGCTGCTTCCAAGCATAGACGTAGGCTCCATTAGCTCCACGATCGGACTCATCAAAACCTATAAAGTAATCGTTACTTCGCCTCGCATGATGAAAAAAGTCATCGAAGAGCACCCGGATCTTGCTCGTACATACACGGAGCTTAGAAGCAAGGTAAGTGTCAGCTCCGCTATTGAAACGCAGATCATGACCATAACCGTCCGGGATGACTCCTATGAGAAGGCGGCGAATACGGCGAATGCCGTTGCGACCGTTTTTCAAAAATCGGTTCCTGAGCTGATGAAGGTTGATAATGTATTCGTCTTGGATCAGGCGGATCCGAATGAGATGCGCGGCCCTGTGGCCCCGAATCCGATTATGAATATTGCCGTCGCGTTCATTCTGGCTTTGATGGCGAGCGTAGGCATTTCCTTCCTTCTGGATTACTTGGACGAAACGATCAAGAACGAAGAAGACGTCGAGATGCTGCTTGGGGTTCCGGTACTGACATCGATTCCAAAGTTTAAAGAGAGCGATGCGATTGATCGGGGCAGCAAAGCCAATCTAACACCAAGAGCAGGGAGGGGAAGCAATGTCTCGATTGATACGTAAATGGAACCTTATCGCGGATAGAAATCCAAAGTCGCCGATCTCCGAAAGGTATCGGATGCTGCGGACAAACATCGAGTTTTCGACGATCGACCATAAACTTCAGATTATTATGGTCACCTCATCAAGGCCGGGCGAAGGGAAAAGCATAACATGCGCCAATATGGCGGTTTCTTTCGCTCAAGCAAACAAACGGGTGCTGGTGATCGATACGGATTTGCGGAAGCCGACGCAGCATCACATTTTTGCAATATCCAACCATAAAGGCTTGACGTCCGCCTTATTGCAACGGTTAGAGCCGAAGGATGTCATCCAGCAAGCGAGTACGGACAATCTGTCGGTCATTGCCGCAGGCCCGGCTCCTCCTAATCCATCAGAGGTGCTGTCGTCGGAGTCTATGGGGGTGCTGCTTGGGAAATTGAGGCAAACGTATGACGTAATCATCATCGATACACCGTCGATCATGTCCGTAACGGACACACAAATCGTTGCGACCCAAAGCGATGGCGTTGTTCTTGTCATCGATTCGGGAAAAGTGAAAAAAGAAGTTGCGCTCAAAGCGAAGGCCTCTCTCGAGCATGTGCAAGCCAATCTTATCGGCGTTGTTCTCAATAACATTAACCGAAAACAATCGGAATCCTATTCCTACTACATACGAAGCTAGCAGCGACGCTTAGCGTCATTACACCAAGTTGATAGGCCAAATGGGAAGGTAATGTCTCCTGCACCTCTATTACCGGAGGCACTCGGTCATGCTGTGGGTCAAATGACCTTAGACGTTTATCGTCAAGGGTGTGACGTGAGGAAGGGTTAAATGCCCTGGCATTTTTATTTTTATTTTATTTTCACCTCGGATTTTTTATCTAAAAATTCGAGCTATGCTCTCAGCGATAACGAAAGCATAGCTCGCATTTTTAGCGTCTCGCTGCAATGCGAACAAAAAATATAAATAGGATAGGGTGAAGTCAATTGAAAAAAGTGAGAAAAGCCATTATTCCTGCTGCGGGGCTCGGTACCCGGTTTTTGCCTGCGACGAAAGCAATGCCGAAAGAAATGCTTCCAATCGTTGATAAACCCACCATTCAGTACATCGTAGAAGAAGCCATTGAATCAGGAGTAGAGGACATTATCGTCGTGACCGGTAAAGGTAAACGTGCGATCGAAGACCACTTTGATATCGCGTTTGAGCTGGAATATACGTTGGAGAGCAAAGGGAAACTCGACATTTTAGAAAAAGTCAGAAAATCCTCCAATGTGAATCTTCACTATATAAGGCAAAAAGAAGCGAGAGGGCTTGGCCACGCCGTTTGGTGCGCCCGCAATTTTATCGGAGACGAACCGTTCGCCGTTCTGCTTGGCGATGATATCGTAGAGGCCGACGTTCCTTGCACCAGGCAACTGATCGAGCAGTATGAGCAAACCGGACGTTCGGTCATCGGCGTTCAAACGGTTCATGCGGATCAGACAGACCGATACGGGATTGTCGATCCAGGCGAGACGATGGGCCGACTTTATCAAGTGAACCGTTTTGTAGAGAAGCCGCCGAAAGGACAAGCTCCATCCAACCTGGCTATTATGGGCCGTTATGTTCTGACCCCGGATATATTCGATTATTTAGGGCTGCAGGAAATTGGCGCAGGCGGAGAAATTCAGCTCACCGATGCCATTCAAAAGCTGAATATGGATAAAGGCGTTTACGCATACGACTTCCAAGGCAAGCGCTATGATGTGGGTGAAAGACTCGGTTTTATTATGACATCGGTCGATTTTGCGCTCCGGAATAACGAACTTCGGCAGCAGCTCTTAAGCGAGCTTGGGGAGTTGTTGGAGCGAGAGCTTGGGAAACAATTAATAGGAATAGGGGGTGAATAATGATGCCCCCGCAGTATCGCGATGAAGTGGTATTAAACACTCCTAATGAATTTAGGAATACCATGAATTCGGTGATCAAACGCGCCATAGACATAATCGGCTCGCTGGCTGGATWAATTCTGTTAAGTCCGCTGTTTGTTGTCATTGGCATTCTGATTAAATTGGAAGATTCGAAAGGCTCCGTATTGTTCTATCAAACAAGGATCGGGAAGAACGAGAAGCCGTTCCGGATGTATAAATTCCGCTCCATGGTCAGCAATGCGGAAGAGAAGCTGAAAGAGCTGCTCGCTCAAAATGAAATTGAAGGCGCTATGTTCAAGATGAAGAACGATCCGCGAATTACGAAGATCGGGAAGTTCATACGGAAAACAAGCATTGATGAGCTCCCGCAGCTGATTAATGTGCTCCGGGGAGAAATGTCATTAGTCGGTCCAAGACCTCCTCTCGTAAGGGAAGTCAAGGAGTATACGGATTACGACAAGCTTCGTTTAACCGTTAAGCCTGGTTGTACAGGACTTTGGCAGGTAAGCGGCCGTAATGAATTAAGTTTTAAAGAAATGGTTGAGCTGGACTTGAAGTACATCCAAGATCGAAGCATTGGGTTTGACTTGAAAATCATATTCAAGACATTCAAAGTGCTTCTTGGGGCAAAAGATGCTTTTTAAGGCGGAAAATGAATGAAAAAGATGATGTTTATTACGAACAGGCTGCCTTTTCCGAATACGGACGGCAGAAAAAACCTGCTTCAGCAATACATTGAGCAAATCAAAGATATTTATCCTGAATGTCAGATCGTGAACTTGTCATTTATTGATGACAAGAAGTACCTAAAGGATCGGCCGGATGCGATTTCTCGCCTGGTGAGTCTGGAATTGCCTGGTATGGCCGAGAAGCTGTTCAATGTGCTGGTCTATTCCTTGCTCATGCAAAGGTGGCCGCTGCAAGTATCCGTTTATTACTCCCGGAGAACGCATAGGCTCATTAAACAAAAGATTGAGGAAGAGCAGCCGGAATTTATCTTTTACGATATGGTGCGCGTAGCGGAATACCGTTCGGAGGGAACCTCGCAAAAGGTGCTCAGCTACGATGATCTGCTGTCATTGCGTTATGAACGGCAGCTGCAATGGTTTCAGTACATTCCGTCCGTATTCGGCGGTTTTTCGGACAAGCTCCCATCCGCCATCAAGCGGTTTGCAAATGTGAAGTTCATTCAAAAATGGCTTGTCGCTTTCGAAAGCAAGCTGCTGCACAAGTACGAGAAAAGCGCAGCCCGAAATTTCGAACACCTGATCTTCACTTCACCCAAAGAAGCGGAGAGCTTCCGGCAAATGGTGAGCCATGACTCTTGTTTCGGCATCCCGATGAGATTCGACCCGGATAAGAAAGCGACGGGAAATCCAAGGTCGTATGACAGGGACAAGATCGTCTTTGTAGGGAAAATGGACATCCCTCACAATAGCTCTGCTGTCGTTTATTTCTGCGAGAAAATATGGCCCGGCATAAAGCGGAAGGCACCGAATGCAAAGTTTTATATCATCGGTAAAAGCCCGACTGCCGAAGTGCTTAAGCTGCAGGAGACCTATCCTGACATTATCGTAACCGGCGAAGTGGATAACGTTAAGCGGGTCGTAAGCGATGCCGCTTTAATGATCGCTCCGCTGCTTTTCGGTACTGGAATTAAAACGAAGATCGTCGAGGCTATGTCTTGGGGAGTGCCAGTCGTAACCAATCTGATCGGCAGCGAAGGGATCAATGCAATCAACCATGAGGATCTGTTCGTCTGCGAAACGGAGGAGGCGATGGTACAAAACGTACTCCTGTTATTGGACAACAATGAGATAAACGAAAAAGTATCGCGCAATTCGATCCGTTACGTGACCCATCATTTCAGCAGCTCCGTGACCCGTAAAAATCTGGAGTTGATTCTATCGTAGGGCAATTGCGCAAAGAGCAGGTGTTGGTTATTCGAAATCTTGTAATTGCGCTATTTATGTTATCCCTGATGCTATTGACGTACGACAGCTTGCCGTATATCCCTTTCTCGGTCTACCGGCCGATATCTATGTTTCCGATGTTTCTTGCATCCGTCTTGCTCCTGTTTACTGACTTCAGGTTCAAGAAGGGAGATGTTTTCTTTCTCCTCTTCGTGATGTACAGCATCGGGCATTCCTTAATCGTTGCACTAATTAAAGGCGATATCGGCAGCAGCGCGTCGCATATTATTACGCTTCTGTTCGGCCTATCTATGTTTCGGGTATCGGTCTATGTCACTGAGCAAGCGAAAGAAGATCCGGWGATTATAAAGCGCATCGCAAAAAGCATTGCGATAGCCTTTATTCCTCCGCTAATTGCCGGTTTTCTTCAGCTATTCGACTCCTTTTTCATCCGCAGCGGATTTTCCGGAGCTTTTACGGGACTGTTCGCGGAGAAAGTGTATCTCCGGAGAATTCAAATGCTGTCGGGCGAGCCTTCTTGGGCGGCTATTCATATGCTGAGCGGCGGGTTAATTATGTTCTACCTGTATAAGCAGGGGTTTCGTAAGCAACTGCTTCTGCTTTTCGCAACTATGCTGCTTATGATACTTTCCTTCTCAGCTTACGCTTACACCGTGGTGCTGACCGCGCTCGTCATTTATGTGCTGGTCACGAACAAGAACAGAGGCCGGATGCTGGTCGTTCTGGCGGTCTGCTCTTTAATCGTTGTTGTAGGCGTGCCTTTTCTGATCGAAACGTTCAAGATAAGCGGCTATTTTACGGATCGGTTTCAGTTCAATTTCAATCAATTAATAAATAATGATAATTCATTTTTTGTCAGGCTGGTGTTTCCGGCCATCGGTTTTATGGAATTTGCCAGACATCCGATTTTTGGAGTAGGCGGCGGCTTTTATTATACGGAATTTGCCTCCCTCCTACAGCAGTATTTCAGTAGCGGATTGAAATTCAGCGAGGTACACGATCTGGTATTTATTAATCCCTATGACGCTACGTCGAGAAATATGGTGTCGAAGGTGTTCGCTGAGGAAGGCCTCATCGGGGTTATCCTTTTTGGAGGATTTCTGGTTTCGATTTTTCGCAGCTGTGGGGCAAATTCGTATTCGAAATTCGCTTTTGCGTTATGCATCTCACTCGTCATGAATTTTGATTCTTATGCATTTCTGGATTTCTGGTTGTTGTTCGGGTTCATCCGCGGGGGAGGGTTCGAAACGGAAACGATACGTACCGGTATGCCAGTACAAGTGCCCGTTCGGGTTAAAGGTAACATACTGCCCGTTAGACCTATCTATAGCGAATGGAGACGAAAGGCATGAAAATCGTTGTTGTAAATAGTTTGTACAGCCCGCATATTATTGGCGGCGCGGAAATATCGACTCAAATCTTAGCCGAAACGCTTGAATCAGTAGCTGATGTGCATGTGATTACGACTGGCGGGCAAAAGAGAAACGCCGGTATAACGTCAGAGTTGATTAACGGGGTTACGGTTCATCGTCTGCCTTACAACAATATGTATTGGATTGGCGATACGGAACACCGCGGCAAGCTGAATAAGGTGGCCCGCAGACTTATCGACATTTACAATCCTATGCAGATCGGGGCTGTGGCGAAGCTATTGAAGGAAATAAAACCTGATTTGGTCCATACGCAAAATTTATCCGGTTTCGGAGCCGGGATATGGACCGCTTTCTTCAAAGCCGGTGTACCGATCRTTCATACATTAAGAGATTACTCGCTCATCTCGCCGGTCAGCTCGCCGATATCTAGTCCCCTGCTGTCGCGGTTATACAAGCTGACTTCGCTTGGATTCAGCAAACGGGTTTCCGCGGTCGTTGGCATATCATCGCATATTTTGAACCGTCATACGGAAGCGGGTTTGTTTCCGAATGCTGAACATCTGGTCATTCCGAACGTTGTGGATGGCGACATCGTTGCGGGAGAGAAGGATTTTGAGCGAAAACCGCTGCGCATCGGCTATTTCGGCAGAATCGAACCGGAGAAAGGCGTCCGTGAAATCGTCGATGCCGTTCGCTCCTTATCGGAAGAGGTTATTGAGCGGCTATATGTATGCGGAGAAGGAAAGCTGAAAGACGAGCTTTCGGAAGCGTGCAGGAATGACGGCCGCATCGTGTTCACCGGTAAAGTGAAGCCGAATGAGGCGAGGGAACTTATGGCCAAAGTAGATGCTACCGTTGTTCCTTCGATTTGGGAAGAGCCGTTTGGGCGGGTCATCATCGAATCCTATCAAGTCGGCACTCCCGTTTACGCCTCGGCTGTAGGCGGAATTCCTGACGTTGTCCTGAATCGCAAGCAATATCTGTTTGCGCCAGGCAGTTCGGGAGCGATTCAAGACAAGTTATTGGAATATTATTCACTCTCGGCTGAACAAAAAAGAACGATTCAAAGACAATGTCTGGATCATAGCCGCAGGTTTACCAAACAATCACTGCTTGAACGGCATACGGAATTATATCAATCCGTCATGCATCAAGTAACCGGGAAGGTAGTCTATGGCACAATTGGCAATCCGTAAACTATTAAATGGAAATGGTCTGGTTCAAACGATTTTGCGTACCAGCGCAACTAATTTTATGGTGATGGTCATAACCACGCTGACCTCCATCGTGACAGCGAGAATGTTCGGCGTCGCAGGCAAAGGGGAATTATCGGCGATTCTGTTCTGGTCGACCTTCCTCGTAGGCATTGTCGGATTCGGACTTCCCACGTCCCTTATTTACAACATGAAGCGGCATACCGGCAAAGGGGCGGAATACATCAGGGCAGGATTTCTTTTCCAGCTCCCTGTCAGCATCATTGTGGGCGTGGCTGCATGGATCTATCTGCCGGTTTGGCTGGGCAACTATTCGGCTGACGTCATTCAGACCGCCAGATGGTACACCGTGCTGACGCTGCCGCTGCTGCTTGCGGTCAATCTGATTGCGGCACTTGCGCAGAGCACGGACAACTTCAAAGTCTATAACGGAGTGCGGTTGTTTGTTCCGCTATTTAATTTAGCGGGTATCATCGTCCTCTTTATGGTCGGAGTGCTGAATATCCACGCTGCCTCGTTCGTCTACTTGGTCACCACGCTGCTCGTCGTCATTTGGTCCTTGCTCCAATTGAGGGGCGAGCTGAAGATCGATTGGTTCAAACGTATGGTTGACCGGGTGGCGGCCAAGTCGTTGTTCGGTTACGGAAGCAGAGTATTCGGCGTCGAGCTGCTGGGAACCTTGTATTCGCAGTTTGACAAAATCATTATATTATCGCTGCTCACGCCGCGGGATTTCGGTCTATATAGCGTCGTTTATGCGCTATCCCGAGTCTTCAATACGGTTCAGACGGCCATATCGAATGTCATCTTTCCGAAGTTGACGGGGCTGGATAAGGACAAGATTATTTCAACGGTCGGCCGGGCTTTCCGGTTGTCGCTTATCCTGATGACGATTGTGGTCGTACCGAGTATATTCATCGGCAGATTCCTGATGGGTATGTTATTCGGCAAGGAATTTCTGGAGGCCAGCACCGCTTTCTATATTCTATCGTTCGAATGCATTCTCGGCGGCGGCTCATGGATTCTGGCTGCTTCGTTCAACGCATTGGGTCGTCCCGGTCTTGTGCTAATCCGGCAAGTTATAGCGCTCGCGATTACGGTCGGACTATTCTTCGTATTTACCCCTTTGTATGGTCTGAACGGAATAGCTTTATCTTTATTAATCGGAGCGATGGTAAGAATGCTGGTCACGATAGCGGCGATGCGGGTCGCTTTCAAGGTGCGGTTTGCCGGTATGCTTTTTGACAAGGACGATTTCCGCTTTCTGATCGATCGTCTGAGAGAAAAAAAGATAATTAAAAGAGCTGGAAGAGCAGGTGGAATGGATGAGTAACCCAACCGTTTATATGTGGCCCAAAGTTAGTGAATATAACAAATACTCCGAATTGCTGACGAAGTCCATCGTGGATAAGGGATTGCGGGTGGAGCATTACGATACGAAGAACACCCTTAAACCTGCAAAGGGAGACATTGTCCATATGCATTGGCCCAGTTACTCGTATCAGTCGTCCGCTTTCCCGCTTACGGTCATGAAGTCAATGTTGTTTGCCGGACTTCTTTTGTTTTTGAAAGTACGGGGTGTACGGTTATTTTGGACCGTTCACAATATTTGGCCGCATTCGACGGGGAAAAGTAAATGGGATTATATGATGCGGAAGTTTATTTTATCCGTCTGCAACAAAGGATTCGTCATGAGTGAGACGGTAAAACAAGAAGTTATCGAAACTTTCGGGGTAAGAGCCGAGAAATTGATCGTCACGCCGCATGGCCATTACGTGGATGCCTATGTCGGCAATGGGACGGATATCCGTAAGCGATTCAACATTCCGCCGGAACAGTTCCTATTCTTATTTATCGGCAGAATCAACTCTTATAAAGGAGTCGAAAAGCTGGTCGAAGCTTTTGTATCGCTGAATCTGGAGTCGGCCGGACTGCTCATAGCGGGAAAAGTGGATGCCGGTTACAAATTGGATTATATCGATCCGATTAATAACGGCAGAATCAAGGTTTATCCTCATTTCGTGGATGATCACGAGCTTGTCGACTACTTACGGGCTGGCGATGTGATGGTGCTGCCTTATAACCAGATTACGACTTCCGGCAGCGCGATTCTCGCTCTCTCTCATTATAAGCCGGTCGTTGCGCCTAAGCTCGGTTCGCTCAGCGAATATGTTTCCGATGGATGCGGAATTTTATACGATCCTGCCGACCCGGATGGGTTGCGCAAGGCGCTGGCGATGGCAGTCCATATGAATATGAACGAGGCCCGGAAGCACATCTCGAAAAAACTGACAGAACTGGACTGGCAGGGGATAGCCGGAAAAATGATAAAAGTGTATACCGGAACGAAACGGTACGAGGTGAAAGCATGAAAGCGACAATAGCGATATGCACCCATAACAGAGCCGAGGATGTGAGAGAAGCGCTTCTAAGTCTCTTGCGGCAAAATTTTACGGATGCTTTTGAGGTGATTGTGGTCGACAACCGATCCACCGACAACACCAAACAGGTTGTTCAAGAAATCAATCAGATGACAAACATTCCGATTATTTATGTTTATGAAGAACGGCTGGGGCTCTCCGTTGCCCGGAATCGTGCGATTCGCGAATCGAAGGGTGAGTATGTCCTCTTCTTAGACGATGATGCTGTGGCTTCCAAGGAATGGATCAGCGGCATAGTCTCCTTATTTGAGACCGATCCCCGGATCGGCTGCGTTGGAGGCAGGATTGAACCGGCATGGGAAGTGGCGGAGCCAACCTGGCTTTTGCCGGAAAACCGGACGCTCTATACGATTTTGGATTATTCTCAAGAAATTGTAGAAATGCAAAAGCCGGCCATCCCATTCGGAGCCAATGTAGCTTTCCGTAAGTCTGTGTTCCATTCGCTTAAACCCTTTCGCGAGGATCTGGGCAGAGTGGGAAGCAACCTACTTTCAAGCGAGGAGGCTGAGCTCATTGATCGAATCCGCAGCAAATATACCGTCTATTATACGCCTCATGCTTGGGTGCGGCACAAAATTCCGCGCAGCAGAGTTAGCCGGAAATGGCTGCTGCGGAGGATTTATTGGCAAGGAGTAAGCCGTGCGGTCAGCTCGGAGCGGAAAACGGGCATTTTCGTTAAATCCGTCCTGAAGGTACCGGTATTTATGCTGTTGGCGGTTATTTTTTTCTTCGATAAGCATCGGATTTTTCGGAATATTAGCAAAATTATTTACAATAACGGTTTAATCAGCGGTGTATTGCGAACTTATAACTAACTAAGAGAGAAAGGAGAGAAGTGGTGAAGTGGGTAGCAAACATCAAGAAAAGTAACCGTACTCTGCTTAATTTGTTATTGGTTTTCACCTTACTTATAACCCTTATACCCATACATGGTTTTGCTACTTCTCCTGAAATCGTAGTTGATGATCTTGCGGATTGGAGTCAAGTTTACAAACGTTCGGAGACTCTTTCTCTGCAACAATATGACGGGGCCGATGATCCTACCCGGGTGATCCGAAGTTTCAGGTCTAAGGAATACATGACCTACCGGTCAAACGGTCCTCTAGAATCTTTTTCTTTATACACGTACTATCGCGATGACAACGGGCCGTACGATCAGCCGAATTTTTATGTCTCCCACGATGGCAGTGAGTATGAAAAAGTGACGCCGCAAATTTACAATGACGGGGATAACGTAAATTTGGTCGTGTATGAATTGCGAAACTTTCGCAAGGACGCCAAATATTTGAAAATCGAATTCACCGGCAGCGATATCGCTAAATCGCCGGTAATCGGGAAAGCGGTGCTGAATGGTCCATTAGGCGTAACGGCCAACCTGCCTTCGGGATCCGTACCTTACGGCACTATGGTCATGTTGGAAAGGGCAGCTGCCGGCGACACCGTCTATTACACCACGGACGGCAGCGACCCTAGAACGTCTCTTACGCGCAAGCTTTATGCTTCACCGATTATAGTAGTGAACGAACTCCAATTAAAGATTACCGCCGTGAAAAAGTCGGCTTCGGGCAAAAAAGCGGCTAGCAGGGTTTCTGATTACCATTATATCCCTGAAAGTTCGTTGGATACGGCAGTCGGAATGCTTGATCCGCTCGACAATTTCAAGCAGGTTTACAGTAAATCGAGTATTTATATTGCGAAAGATACGCCTTATTACTTCGGCAATGATTTGCATCGGATAGCACGTACCACGGTGAAGCCTGGGAGCATCACTTATCATACGGATTTCGATATTTCTTCCTTTATGGTTGACAGCTACTTTTTCACTGGACATGCCATGGAGAAACTTCGGATCTATAGCTCGGCGAATGGAAAGGATTATACGGAAATTTCTGCTGAGGCCTATGTGGTAGGCTATCCCGTATCCAATTGGCAGAAGTACGCTTACGAGGCTTCGTCGCTGCCGGCGGGCACGAGGTATTTGAAGATCGAGCTGTACGGATCGACGGCGGCATGGTCGCCCCAAGTTTCGAATGTTACTTTCAATCGAAGCACCGCTTCCGTGAAGGTCCAGTCAACTAGAAGCACCGAATCGCTGCATACTGTACTGACCACGGCTTCGAGCGGGGCAAAGATTTATTATCGTTTGAATAAAGGGCTCACTTTCCAGCTTTATTCCAAACCGCTCGAGCTCACCGGTTATAACGTGCTGGAAACCTATGCGGTCAAGGATGGCATGGATCCAAGTCCAATCCGTAAGTATACGTTCAACGCTAGCAATCATATTCAAGTGGACCGATTCGGCCAAATGATATCGGCTACGTTTCCTGAGAAGGTGATAACCGATCAGCAACTGGTAGCGGATGCCGAGGCCGACGCCTCCTACTACGCCGGTTTAACGCCTCCTTCAGGCCGGGACCGTTTCGGTGGTCTGGCAGGCAGTGCGGCAAAATACGGCTTGCAGAACAAGGGCTTCTTTTCCATTCAGCAGATGGGAAGCCGCAAAGTGATGACAACGCCGGAAGGCAATCTCTTCTTCAGCTTAGGCGTGAACGCACTTACAGCCAATGAAACCTTTACGATGGTTAAGGGGCGGGAGGAGCTGTTCGAGTCGATTCCATCTATTCAAGAGGAATATAAAACGGCTTATAACGGGACCGATAATTTTTCGTTCTACTTGGCGAACAAATACCGGAAAACAGGGGTAGTTCCAACCGAGCATGCGATCTATTCGGAAGCGGTCTTGCGCATCAAAAAATGGGGATTTAACAGTGTAGGAGGCTTTTCACCCGACAAATACGGCAGTGAGAACAACTTGCCTTACGTGCGGATGCTTCCTCTGAGCAGCATGAGCTGGGCCAAGATAGACGGGATTTCGATATTCGATATTTTTGCGCCGGATGCGGAATCCAAGATCGATAAGGCGTTTGCCAGCGCAGTCAAGCCGACCAAGGACGATCCGATGCTAATCGGGTATTTCATCGACAACGAATACGATTTCCACAAGTTTTATTCTGGGGTGCCGAAGCTGAAGGCAAGCAAAGCGGCGATCAAAGGACACTGGGTTAAAAGGCTGAAGGATAAATATCAAGACATAAACAAATTCAACAGCGAGTGGCAGACAAGCTTTAAATCCTTTGAAGATTTGAAGGAGGCGGAGCTACCGCTGGGGACATCGGCGGCCTGGCGCGATACGGACGAATTTTTCAGGTATTACCTGGATACGTTCTACGGAACGGTCTCGCGGCTCTACCGCAAATATGATCCGAATCATCTTCTTCTCGGAGACCGCTGGTTAACGACACCTTTCCACAATGAGAAGCTTCGGAGCGTTATGGCAGAGGTGGAAGGGAAATACGTGGATGTCATCAGTATCAACTATTACAGCTATAACCTGGATCCCGGTCTTTTGAAAGAAGTGTACACGAAATCAGGCGGCAAACCGATTCTGATCAGCGAGTTCGGTTTCGGTACGACGGAACAAGGATTGGATCCGCTCCTGAAAAATTCGGCCGTGAATCAGTCCCAGAGGGGAACGCGTTACCGGAATTATGTAGAGGCGGCGGCCGGTCTAGACAACGTTGTGGGCGCTCATGTGTTCAATTATGTGGACCAAGCTGCTTTGGGCAGGTACTGGGAAGGCGTTTGGGGAGAACGCTATAACTCGGGCCTCGTGAATGTCGCCGACCGTCCTTATAAGGAATATTTGAAAGAGGTCATGGCGACCAACTACGACATCTACAAGGTGATGTTAAGGGAACGGTCCCAATTTTATTACGATCTCAGCAGTAAATGAGTTAAAAAAAAGGTAAAGGAGAGGGCTATCATGCAGAGCAAGAATAATCACCCTATGGATGTACTGAAAAAAAAGCTGGGCCAAATTTCGGATGTTATTCCGCCGGGCTCCAACATTTACTATATCGATATCCCTGTTCACAGCAACGGCGGAGACTTGCTCATTATGAAAGGCACGGAGGCATTTTTCAAGGACTATAATATTCGCGTCCATGCACGTTACAGCGTGCTTGATTTTCCCGATTCGCTCAAGATTCCGAAAGATCACATTATCGTGCTGCATGGGGGAGGGAACTTCGGCGACCTGTATCCGGCGCATCAGAAGCTGCGCGAGAAAATTATTACCAGCTATCCGCACCACCGGATCGTGATGCTTCCGCAGACGATATTTTATAAGAAAGAGTCCGAATTCGACCGGACGGCGCAAATATTCAATGGCCATAAAGATATTCATCTCTATGTCCGCGACACGTTGTCCCATAGCGCTGCAACCGAGAAATTCCATAGATGCAACGTTTATTTATCGCCTGACATGGCCCATCAATTATGGCCGATCCGACATAAAGACAGCCCTGACAAAGATTTGCTCTGCTTCTTCCGCACGGATATCGAGAAAACGACGGAGCAGGAGCAGCTCGAATCCGCGGGCCGCGGCGATTTATTGGATTGGGCCTCCCTGTACAACAGGGTGGAGCAGAAATCGATTAATCTCATTGTCAAAATGATTAAGAGAGGCAGCACACCACTGCCGATGCAGGCGATTTGGGGCAAGTACACCGATTATCTGGTGGATAAAGCAGTCAAGCGCTTCAGCGGTTACCGGACGGTGCAGACGTCAAGGCTCCACGGCCATATCTTGTCCTGCCTGATGGACAAGCCGAATACGCTGCTGGACAATTCTTACGGCAAAAACTCCAACTATTATCATACATGGACAAGCGGCATAGGTTCCGCCCAATTGATTGTGAAGAATGAGGGGCAAACAACAAATTCGAACGCTTCGCTAATCAGTTAACTACTATAAATAGGAGGAGTTACCATGAAAATTGTTCTACTCTCGGGGGGCTCGGGCAAACGCCTGTGGCCGCTGTCCAACGATTCCAGGTCCAAGCAGTTCTTGAAGGTGCTCAGAAATTCGGAAGGGCAGTTTGAGTCGATGGTACAGCGGGTTTGGGGTCAGATTGACAGTGCCGGGCTTCGCGAGCATGCTTTGATCGCAACGAGCAAGCCTCAGGTGGAAATGATCTACAACCAGCTGGGAAGCGAGATTGAAGTGATCGTCGAACCGGAAAGAAGGGATACGTATCCTGCGATCGCGCTGGCGGCTACCTATTTGTATTCGGTTGAAGGCGTCAGCCTGAATGAAACGGTCGTGGTTATGCCGGTCGACCCTTACGTCGAGGAGTCATTCTTCCACAAGGCCAAAGAACTGCAGCAGGTGTTGAACGAGTCGGGCGCGGATCTGGCCCTTATGGGGGTAAAACCAACCTATCCTTCCGAAAAGTACGGGTATATCGTCCCGCAGAGCGGGACTGCGCATGACGCGCCATATATGAATGTTCAGAGCTTCCGGGAGAAACCCCGCGAAGAAGAGGCGGCGGCCATGATTGAGCAGGCAGCACTCTGGAACTGCGGCGTGTTCGCATTCAAGCTGGATTTCATCATTAATATCCTGCTTGCGCACGGGCTTCCGATCCAATACGACGAGATGGTGAAGCAGTACGACAAGCTTCCGAAGAACAGCTTCGACTATGAGGTGGTGGAGAGAGCCAATCTTATCGTCGCGCTTCCCTACGATGGGGAGTGGAAGGATCTTGGGACATGGAACACGCTGACCGAGGAAATTGCGACCCCGCTGATCGGCAAAGGAATCATTACCGAAGGTTCATCCAATACGCATATTATCAACGAATTGGATATTCCGATTACGTTGCTTAATTTATCCAACGTCGTCGTCGCAGCGAGTCCGGATGGCATTCTTATCTCGGACAAGGCATCAAGCCCGATGATCAAAGAGGTCATGAAACACTCTGAACAGCGTCCAATGTACGAGGAGAGGCGTTGGGGCCGTTACAGAGTGCTGGATTACATGAAATACCCCGACGGGAATGAAGTGCTGACCAAACGGATATGCATAGAGCCTGGCCAAAATTTAAGCTACCAGTACCATCTGCTAAGAAACGAGGTATGGACCGTCGTTTCCGGCAACGGGGAGATGATACTGAACGACAAGCGGTTTCCGGTAAAGGCCGGAGATGTGCTCGTTATATCGAAACAGAGCAAGCATAGTTTGCGGGCGGAGACGGAAATGGACATCATTGAGGTGCAAACCGGTTCGGAGCTTATTGAAGAGGATATCGTACGGCTCGCCTTCGATTGGAATGAAATTATGCAATTATGCACGGTGTAGGTGACCTATCTAATTAGAAGGAGTGATGAGAATGAACATTACGGTCATTGGCACCGGCTATGTCGGGCTCGTATCGGGTGTCTGCTATGCGGAACTGGGGAATAAAGTCATCTGCGTCGACAAGGATCTTGGGAAGATCGAGATGCTGCAGGCTGGCGAGATTCCCATCTATGAACCGGGGCTGAAGGAATTGGCTGACAAGAACAGCTCCGCCGGAAAGCTCGCTTTCACAACCGATCTGAACGAAGCCGTGCGTCAATCGGACATTATTATTCTCKCTGTCGGAACGCCTCCGATGCCAAGCGGCGAGGCGAATATGGCCTATATCAATCAAGCCGCCCTTGATATCGCCGAAGCGATGAACGGCTACAAAATTATCGCTGTAAAAAGCACGGTGCCGGTTGGAACGAACGAACGGATCCGCGAGCTGATCGGTACCCAAACCTCCGAGCCGTTCGACAGCATTTCACTGCCGGAATTTCTGCGCGAAGGTTCTGCCGTCATGGATACGCTGAATCCGGACCGGATCGTCATCGGTGCAGATAACCAAAGTGCGGCCGATACGATGGTCCAGCTGCATCGGCCGCTGACGGAGCAAATCATCGTGACGGATATCCGCAGCGCTGAAATGATTAAATACGCGTCCAATGCTTTTCTCGCTACGAAAATTTCGTTCATCAACGAGATTGCGAACATTTGCGAGAAGGTAGGCGCAGACGTAACGAAGGTTGCGGAAGGGATGGGCTACGATAAGCGGATCGGCCAGTCGTTCCTAAAAGCGGGAATCGGCTATGGAGGCTCCTGTTTTCCGAAGGATACGAGAGCTCTCATCCAAATTGCCGGTAACGTCGATTACGAGTTCAAGCTGCTGCGGTCGGTTGTGGAAGTGAATCAAGATCAACGGTTTAATGTGATCCGCAAGCTGGAGACGATCTTTAATGGCCAGCTGCGAGGTAAGACGGTCGCGATATGGGGATTAGCCTTTAAGCCGAATACCGATGACGTCCGCGATTCACCGGCCCTTGAAATCATTCAATATTTGGTAGAGAACGGCGTGAAGGTGAAAGCTTACGATCCTATTGCTATGGGAAACTTCAAGGCCGTATACGGCAAGGAAGGCGTTAAATGGTGTAATCAGGCACTTGAAACCGCTCAGGACGCCGATGCGCTTTGTTTGCTAACGGAATGGGATGAATTCGCGGAAGTGGATTTGAATCTGCTGCAATCCGTCATGAATCAGGCCATTCTGATCGACGGACGCAATGTGTTTAATGAGGAAGATTTGCTCGGAACCGCATTCGTTTATTATTCCGTCGGACGCCCGAGCCTGAATAAAGGCGTTAAACAGCAAATTCCTGTCATGCAATTGTAATTCTAATGATAGTGGGGTTCTTTCATGAAAAAAGCAGCGAGTATTGATTTAAGCGATATTTCGAATGAATTATCATTTCTCTTATTCATTCTGCGCGACGTTCAAGAGTTGGATGAGAAGAGGATACGAGAATACGCTTCAAATATGAAGTGGGATTCATTCATGGAATTGACCTTGCATCATCGTGTTTATCCGATCGTTTACTTGAAGCTAAGTCAAATCCATTCATCTCTTATTCCTGCTGAAATTATGGAGCTGCTCCGCTATCATTACAATTCCAATATCCTTAAGATGATGCAGCTGACTAAAGAGATGAATATGATTTGCGGAAAACTATCAGACAACAGTATACGCACCCTTTTGTTGAAGGGCCCTACTTTGGCCATTCAGCTTTACGGTGATATGTCGCATAGGACCTCCAAGGATCTGGATATTCTGCTCGATGTCGAAGATGTGGAAAGAGCAGAGGAAGTTTTGATACGGCTTGGATATGAATTAGAGGATAAGCGTTCATTAAATCATAATTGGAAAGAGAAGTTGCATCATCTTTCCTTCCGTCATAAAGAAAATGGTGTACAAGTTGAAATGCATTGGCGATTAAATCCTAACTCCAGTGATTCTCATTCATTCAATCGGCTGTGGGGACGCAGAAATAAAGTTCTTTTATTGAATCGGGAATTTCATTGCTTAGGAAATGAAGACCTGCTCTATTATCTTGCTGATCACGGCGCCAGGCATGCCTGGTTTCGATTGCGCTGGTTAATGGATATCGATCGTTTAATGCCTAACATAGATAGCGGGAAAATGCATGATTATTTTAGACAGTACGGTGGGCAATCCTTCACAGGGCAGGCTTTCCTATTAGCCTCTAATCTGCTTGATTCAAAGATTCCACAATCTATGAATCAAGTGACGAATAATAAGAAGGCTCTTCGGCTAGCGAAAACATCTTTGTTTTTTATCAAAAAGATCGTTAAATTAAATCCGGTTCCGGAGAAAAGCGTCGTTTGGCATTATTTCAGGTACACTCTATCCCTACTTACAGGGAGGCAGAAAGCGAAGTATCTTCTGAATCACCTGGAACCTAACGTAGAAGATATGTCTCTATTGCCGCTATATAAACCATTTCATTTTCTATATGTTCCGCTCCGGCCGTTTCTATGGTTTTGGAGAAATATCATAAATAATTAATTTTATTTAGAAAAAAGAGACACAAAATGAATATTAAGTACGAATAGTATAAATAAATACAAGATTTATACGACTTGATAAACGGGGTGTTTACTCTGAATGAATATCGAATATTTGGTTTGAACATTAGTAGTGAAATTGTTCTGCCTGAAGCATATGAAATACATGGAATTATTTCGGAATTTGATGTAGAAATTAAATTGAATCCACCACTGGAAGATTGCCAGGATCAATTTACAACGGCCAACTACCGCTTCGATAACGGTCGATTTCTCTTTCATGTACCCGAAACAGCCATTTACAGCATTACATCCGGTACGCATATCACGGTAACCCCGTATCCGGGAGCGGACGAGGCGAAGATTCGGCTTTTCCTGCTTGGAACCTGTATGGGCGTACTGCTCATGCAGAGAGGGATTCTCCCCCTGCACGGGAGTGCAGTCGTCATTGACGGGAAGGTTTACGCCATTGTCGGGGAATCGGGTGCCGGCAAATCGACTCTTGCCGCAGCGTTTGTACGCGCAGGATATCCATTAATGACGGATGACGTTATCGCGGTCTCCTTGTCCAATGATTCGGCAGCAGCTACTGTCTATCCATCCTATCCGCAGCAGAAGCTTTGGGAGGAAAGCATAGAACAATTAGGATTGCTCTCTCACAACTATTCATCGATTTACCAAAGGGTTAACAAATACGCGGTGCCTATACGGTCCCAATTTTGCAGAGAGCCTCTTCCTCTCGCCGGGGTAATTGAGCTTATCAAAGCTTCCGATCCAGAACCATCTCTTAAAGCCTATAACACATTAGAAGGGCTTCATGCCTTAAATGTGCATACCTATCGAAATTCTCTTCTCCATCTGTTGAACCTGCAGCAATGGCAATTTCAGTCGATTGCCCGGCTGGGTTCCGGGCTCCCTGTGTACCAGCTCCGCCGCCCGGCAGACGGTTTCTCCGCCTTTGGCTTAGTTGATCAAATTATAAGTATGACCAATAAAAGGGAGGTTGTTATTTCATGAGCGTAGATATCATTACCGCTAACGAAATTGTTGTACAGTCGGATGGTTACCTGGTAAGCGAAATGAACGGGGAGAAGATCATGCTGAGCATCGAGAACGGCAAATACTACAACTTAGGCCAGCTCGGGGGCCGAGTGTGGGAGCTGATGGCATCCCCTGTATCCATAAAAGATATGGTTAAGCAGCTAGTAACCGAATATGAGATAGAGCCCGGAGATTGCGAACAGCAAGTTCGTACTTTCTTGCAGCAGCTTAAATCCGAAGGACTCATACAAGTTAGAAAGGAATAACGAACTTGTATAGGAAAGCGATAAGAAAAGGTAAGAGATTTATAGCTTATCCCGCAGACTTGAAGCGGATGTATGCGGAGGCTTATTTTTACTTAGCTTTGGCGAGGGTGCTTAAGCTGCTGCCATTCGCCAAAGTAGCTCCTTCTCTTGGCGAGCATATGAGGGAGACACCGTATACGAGCACGATGGGTCAGGATCTCATCCATCGCAAGGTATCCAAGGCCGTTCATGCGATGAGCCGCGTCACATGGTGGGAAAGTCAGTGCATGGTCAAGGCTGTCGCGGCGATGAAGATGCTGCGGCGAAGAGGAATCGCAAGTACGCTCTATCTGGGCAGCGGCAGGGATGAGACGGGGAAGATGATTGCTCACGCTTGGCTGCGCAGCGGTTCGTATTATGTAACCGGCAATGAAAGACTGGAACGGTATGCTGTCGTTGCCGTGTTCGGGAATCACACAGAAGCCGCGGATCTGTCGCCAATTAAGCGATAATCGGCATTAGGKGTTTTTCTAATGAAGGATTTATTGTATTTTATACGAAAAATGCGCCAGGTCTCAGGATTCCGTCTGTACCTCAATATGTTCACTACATTCGTTATCAGCTGTCTGGACGGCATCGGAATCTATATGATCGTTCCTATGCTTAGCATTATAGGCGTATTTCAAATGAATATGGACGAAGTGCCGCTTGTCTCTTCCTTATTCGCATTCATCGAGTCATCGTCGATTGAGTTAAACTTGCCGGTCGTACTAGCAATATACGTGATGATCGTAGGGGGACAAGCTTTGCTTCAGCGAAGCCAGATGTTGTTGAACTCACGGATTCTGCAAGGCTTCGTCCGTTCACTCCGGACGGAAACGTATCAGGGGCTGCTTGGGGCGAAATGGGAGTTCTTCCTCCGCAAGCGGAAGTCGGATTTTCATCACGTCATGGTGAACGAGCTCGGACGGGTCAGCTACGGCACTTCCCTCTTCCTGCAGATGGTCACAGGCATTATTTTTACGGTTATTCAAATCGGTCTGGCCTTCTGGCTGTCCCCGTTGTTAACGGCCGTCGTGCTTATAAGCGGTGGAGTACTCGCTCTATTCTCGCGCAAGTTCATTAAGAAGGCGGGGCATATCGGCGATAAGACATCGGAGCTTTCCCAAAGCTATTTTGCAGGAATAAGCGATCATTTCAACGGCATCAAGGATATTAAGAGCAACAGGCTGGAAGGCTCGCATATCCATTGGTTCAACGGCATGAGCAAGCAGCTGGAGAGCAACGTCATCCAATTAGTACGAGTCAATTCTTTGTCCCAGTTCATCTACCGGATCTCTTCCATAACGCTTATTGCCGGATTCGTCTATTTAGCTTTGGAGGTTTTCCACACGCCGGCTGAGCAATTGATTCTGGTTGTTCTCATCTTCTCGCGGCTGTGGCCGAGGTTTATCGGGATTCAGTCGAATATCGAACAGCTGGCGACCAATCTGCCTGCTTTCAAAGCCATGCGTAAGCTGCAGCAGGAATATGAGCAAGAGAAAGAACTCAACTTGTCAGGTTCTTCGGACGGGGGAAAGCCATTTCAATTGCAGGACGGAATCGAATGCAGACAAGTCAATTACCGGTACGACCCTAAAGAGCCGGTGTTCGCTCTGCGTGATATCAACGTCTATATTCCTGCGAATCGCATGACGGCTATCGTTGGTATGTCCGGTGCGGGGAAAAGCACGCTGATTGATATGCTCATGGGGCTTATCGGGCCGGAGAGAGGGCAAGTGCTGATTGACGGCGTTACGCTGAGAGACGAGAAGCAGCTTCTCTCGCTGCGGAGCGCAATCGGCTATGTGGCACAGGATCCTTTCCTCTTCAATGCAAGCATTAGGGATAACTTGAAGCTGGTTGACCCTAATGCCGACGACACCGAGCTGTGGAACGCTTTGAAATTTTCCGTATCCGATGAATTTGTACGCATGCTGCCGCAAGGTTTGGATACGGTCATCGGTGACAGGGGCATCCGGTTGTCCGGGGGAGAACGGCAGCGGATTGTACTCGCAAGAGCCATATTGAAGCGTCCTTCCATCCTTGTGCTGGACRAAGCGACAAGCGCGCTGGACAGCGAGAACGAACGGCTGATTCAGGAAGCGCTTGACCGTCTTAAAGGAAGCATGACCATTATCGTCATTGCGCACCGATTATCGACAATCCGCAATGCGGATCAGGTCATTGTCATAGAGCAGGGCGAGGTTATTCAACAAGGCGGCTATAAACAGCTGTCTCAAGAAGCCAAAGGAAAGTTCAGACAACTGCTCAACTATCAAACAGGCGTTAACAGTTAGTTCGGTCACTCCAGACGCTATTAAATATAACTAGATAGGATTGGAGTAATAATGAGTGCGATAACCGGTGTTTTTAATTGTAATGAAGAACCTGTAACTGTCGAAACGATCGAAAACATGATGCAAGCCTTGCAAAAATACCCTGCCCATGATGTGCGGGTTTGGCATGACCGTTTCGTATTTTTAGGTTGTCACGCGCAATGGATCACACCCGAATCGACTATAGAACGGCTGCCCTATTACGACGAGCAACATAAGCTTGCCATTACCGCAGACGCGATCATTGACAACAGGGAGGAATTATTTAACCGGTTGCAGGTGGAGCATTTCCGGCGGAAACAGATGACGGACAGCGAGCTTATTTTGGCGGCTTACCTGAAATGGGGGAAGGAAGCCCCGCGATACCTAATAGGAGACTTTGCATTCATCATTTGGGATGAGCAAAAACGCCAACTTTTCGGTGCGCGTGATCTGTCGGGAAATCGAACGCTTTATTATTATCATCATTCAGGACGGTTTGCTTTTTGCACGGTGATAAATCCGCTGTTTACTATTCCCGGAGTCAAGAAGGCACTGAATGAGTCATGGCTGACCGAGTTTCTCATGATTCCTATCATTTTGGATACGATCGACGTTCACTCCACGGTCTATCATCATATCGATCAAATTCCTCCCGGCCATTCGATTACGGTGGCGGACGGAAACCTTGCATTGGAKCAATACGGGACATTCATAACGCCTGGCGGGAAACTTAAACTAAAAACAAACGGCGAATACGAAGAAGCATTTCGTGAAGTCTTTCAGGAAGCCGTTACATCGAAGCTCCGGACATGCCGGAGTGTTGGCGCAAGCTTAAGCGGAGGGTTGGATTCGGGGGCTGTCGTAAGCTTTGCCGCAAACCCGTTGCGGCAGGAAGGGAAAACATTACAAACCTACAGTTATGTCCCTCCCTCTGATTTTGTGGATTGGACACCGAAAAGCTTGCTTGCCGACGAGAGACCTTATATCGGGGCTACGGTTCAGCATGTAGGCAATATCGCGCACAACGATTTGGACTTCCCGGGTCGCAACTCCTTTGAGGAAATGAATGACCTGCTCGAGCTGATGGAGGCGCCTTATAAGTTTTTTGAAAATTCATTCTGGATCAAAGGGATTCTCGAGCAAGCGGAGAAGGACGGAGTCGGAGTATTGTTGAATGGAGGGAGCGGGAATTACTCCATCTCGTGGGGCCCGGCGCTGGATTACTACGCTCAGCTTTTAAGAAAGCTGCGTTTGCTGCGACTTTACCATGAACTGAAGCTCTATGGCAGAAATATGAGAATCGGGAGATCAAGGCTGCTGCCCATAATCGGCAAACTGGCATTTCCGGCTCCGACTTTTTTTTCGAAGCCCTCGCCGGATATCACGCTTTTAATTAATCCGGATTTAGCGGAACGAACCAAAGTCTTCGATAAACTGAAACACCATGATGTCGGATTAACCGCTTCTTCAATGAACGAGTTTGAGGCAAGAATCTATCAGTTCGAAAATTCGTCGTTCTTAAACCATCAGGGGACGTCATCAACGAAATTATCGTTACGCTATGCCGTCAGGGAAAGGGATCCGACCTGTGATCCCAGGGTGGTTCGATTTTGTTTATCCGTGCCTGTAGAACAATATGTTCAAAAGGGTATGGACCGTTCTTTAATTCGAAGATCGACCGAAAATTATTTGCCCGATAAAGTCAGGCTCAATCTTCGCGTTCGGGGCGTGCAGGGGGCGGACTGGATCCATCGCATGATTCCATCGTGGAGTGCTTTTACGGAAGAACTTCATCAGCTTTGCCTGGATGCCCGGGCTTCGTATTTTTTGAACGTGAAACAAATCAAAGAATCGCTTTCGAAAATCGGAAACTCGCCCAAACCTGAATTGGCCTTTGATCCGAATGTAAGATTATTAATGCAAAGCTTAATTGTTTACCGTTTTTTAAAGCGATTTTAACGCCAAGCATGAGAGGAGGTGATACAAATGACAAAGGAATTGAAGAAAGAATGGCAGCCGCTGACGTTGGAACTCCTTGATGTCAGTGCAACCATGGGTGGAAAAAACGGAGTGTATCCTGACAGAAATGGCAAAGGCAACAATAATGGTCACCCTCATGAGGTGGACTCCTAGGTTGACTTACTACGAGTCCCATTATTTTCAGGGCCCTTATACCTTTAAAACGTATAAGGGGCCTTCTTAAAGATAAAGAAGGTTTAAGTTCACGGAAGCTTTCTTTATCGTTAAGAGGGTAAGGAAGAAATAGGTGTAATGAATCATAAATCGATAGGGTGTGATTGCATGAGCGTTATAGCGGGTGTTATACAATTCGATAGACCTCTGCATCCAACTGATGGGGCTGCAAATTTCATGGAGGCCGTACGGCAGTTTCCCGGAGATGGCTTTGAAGTCTGGGAGGAAACGTCGGCTCTTCTCGGCTGCCGGTCCCAATGGATAACACCGGAATCGGTTAATGAAAAGCTTCCTTTTCGGGATATGCAATCCGGACTGGTTATAACCGCTGATGCAATCATTGACAATCGCGGACAATTGTTCGAGCAGCTTGAGATTGAGCGAGATAGAAGAAGCGGGATAACGGACAGTGAGCTCATCCTGCTGGCTTATCGCAAATGGGGTCCGGAGACGCCGCGTTATCTAATTGGAGACTTCGCTTTCGTTATATGGGATGCAAGCAGAAAGCTGCTGTTTGGGGCGAGAGATCAGCTGGCCAGCAGGACCCTGTATTATCACCGCAGTTCGTATCAATTCTCGTTCTGCAGTGTAATCCATCCGCTATTCTCCCTAACGGGAATAGATAAGAGACTATGCGAAGAGAGGTTTGCCGAATTTTTGGCGATACCGACGCTCTTGGATGCTGTCGATGTCCATACGACCTATTATGCAGATGTGTTGCAGTTGCCTCCGGCACACACGTTTACTTTGCATGAGGGGAAGCTAACGGTTGCAAAGTATGGCTCATTAATGCCTGATAAGAGCCTTACCTTGGGCTCTGATGACGAATATGTGGAGGCCTTTCAGCAAATTTTCCAAGAATCGGTTCGCTCCAGACTGCGTACCTTCAAGCAGGTGGGAGTCACCCTTAGCGGGGGACTTGATTCCGGCTCAGTGTCAGGGTTCGCTGCGAGGATGCTCGCTAAGGAAGGCAAGAGCTTACAGGCCTACAGCTACATTCCCGAACGGGATTTCAAAGATTGGACGCCTAGAAGCATGTTTGCGGATGAAAGTCCTTATATTCAGTCCATCGTCGATCATGTAGGAAATATGAATTCGAACTTATTAGATTTCCCGGGGATGAGTCCTTTTACGGAGATGGATGAATGGATGGACAGTTTAGAAGGACCATACAAAAATTTCGAAAATGCATTCTGGGTCAAAGGCATTCATGAGGAAGCGGCGCGTCAAGGAGTAGGTGTTTTGCTCACAGGCGCCCGGGGAAATTACTCGATATCCTGGGGCTCAGCTGTTGGTTATTACAGCTTGCTGGTGAAGAAGCTACAATGGCTCCAATTATACCGAGAGATTACGATGTACGGCGAGCAATTGGGCATCGGCCGGAAACGGATCGTTCGCGCGATTAGACAGCAGGTTTTTCCGGAGAAAGGGTCTCCGTTTCAACCGGGGGTACCTTCCATCATCCAAGCTGATTTTGCAAGGAGCTCCGGGGTATATGAGAAGCTATCGCAGTATGATGTCGGTTTGCGGGAGTCAACGTATCAAATGCTGAGGGAACGCGAGAATTATTTCAGCAATCAGGCGGTTTTAAGTATGCAGGGCACCATTTCGGCCAAATCATCCTACCGGCTGGGAATATGGGAACGGGATGCAACCAGCGATATACGACTGATCAAATTTTGCCTGTCCATCCCCGTGGAGCAATATGTGAAGGATGGCTTCGGACGTTCTCTTATCCGAAGAGCAACCAACAATATACTACCGGACAAGGTTCGATTGAATCAACGGACACGAGGCGTTCAAGGCATGGATTGGGTGCATCGGATTATTCCCCGGTGGCCGTCGATAGAAGAAGAGCTTCGTACACTGTGCAGCGATGAGCGGGCTTCCCGCTACTTGGATGTGATGCAGGTGAAGGAATCGATGAGCAAGGTAAGTTCGGGTATTAAGCCCGAGCAGGCTGATGACCCTCACTTAAAGCTGCTTATGCGCAGCTTGATTGCCTATCGTTTTCTCAAAAGGTTGATTTAGCATTTCGAACGGTACTTGAAAGGAGGTGATGGTATGGAGAAAAAACAATGGACAGCTCTTTCGCTGGAAGTGATGGAAGTATCCGAGACAATGGCAGGTTTTGGCATATCGAAAATCGACTATACTTATGTTGACGGCAAGCTCGTAGACCTCGATGTTTATGATTCTTAGGATTCTTCGGCACTAAATCCGGAGCAGACTGAAAGCCTCACTCAAATATACTTATGTGCTGCTAGATAGCTTATCGGTTTCTCAATCGGCAGAAATCGGACATGAAAGGAGGTGGAGTGTAATGGAGAAAAAACAATGGACGGCACTATCCCTGGAAGTGATGCAAGTATCGGAAACGATGGCAGGTTTTGGTGTATCGAAAATGGATTTTACTTACGTTGACGGTAAGCTTGTTGACATTGACGTGTATGATTCCTAGGATTTATCGTATTCCATTGCAGTACTAGAAGACGCCGTAGAGGACACAGCTTTAGCTGTGCCTTTACGGCGCTTTTTGTGTTGAGCAACCAATGTTCGGTGAAAATAAAGTGTCGGACTAATAATTATCAAGACTTAAACTAAAGAAAACATTCTTTGGTTTTACGTTTAGGCCTTGAGAGTTCAAAACTATGCCTTACCATGTCATGAAGATCATCTTCCGACAGTCCTTCGTCCAGAATCACTGTATTCCAGTGCTCTTTGTTCATATGATACCCCGGCTTAACTTCCTTAAATGCCTGTCGAAGAAAATGGGATCGTTCAGGATCACATTTAAGGTTAACGCAAAGATGTTTATCTCGGTTGAATATCAAGGCAAATAATTTCTTGTTCTCTTTATGGCGAATGGCCGTCCAGCCTTCTCCGAAAGGTTGATCTTCATACGAGCCTGGATAAGACAAGCAGTATTCTACGAATTCTCCTATTTCCATCTGATCTTCTCCTGTCTTTGGTAGAATTCATTTTGTATTAGATTCAATTTAATGTTAATTTACGAGACAAGCAAGATGTCCAAGGTTAACCAATTTGGAACTATCATGCCCGTTAGCACAATAAAATGGTAACTCTAAATATCAGTTCATAGACTCTGTCGAAATCGTCTCGCATCCGTTGAATAATGCAAATTTTTGAAAACAATCGTTCAAGGCTGTTCGCAATTGCTTTGTTGGCTTTATGTCGTTCTCGTACCAGATGTTTTTAACAACGAGCGTCCCGGCTTTTCGCTCCACGATTACCTCGGCTCGTCCGATGAGACTTTCTCCGTATAATAGAGGCAACACATAATAGCCGAATTTCCGTTTGATTGCAGGCGTGTAAATCTCCCAGGTGTAATCGAATCCAAACAATTCCTTGATCAGTTTTCTGTCCCATATGAAATTATCTAGTGGGGCAATCAGCTCGCAGCGCCATTTCAGCACTGGATTTTGCAGAACGGCTTCAATAAGCGGCAAGTCCTCACTGCGGCAATAAAGTATATCCTTCATTTGTTCCACGGCAACAGCAACTATGCGAGATTCGTGCAACAGTTGGCGGAAAACCTCGTTGCGCTGCTCCGCTTTCAATCCCCAAATGTTCAGCCAAGCATCGGATGCGCGATTCCATAAAAGGCCAACGGCGCCGATTCGACGCAGTACCCGCCACTTGTGATGCTTAAGCTCGCTCTCCAGTGGCTCCGGCGCATTCAGCAGATTTGGCTGAATGTACTTTACGGCGACATCATAATATTTACGCATTCCTTTTTTGTGATGTATAATCAACTCGCCTGTCGAGTACATCTGCTCTAGCACCGACCGGGATGAATTGTTTCCGCTGCTCCAGTGGATGGCCGATTGCCAAGCGAAATTTCTATCCAATTTTAGATCATCCGAACTTAGCACACCATGATTTTGGATGTGAGCTCGTACTTGCTCTAACAGCACTTCCATTTCGGGATAGCGCTTGGCATGTTGTCTTGCGGCCTGCCTGTACCGCTCAAAATACGGCCAGTCCTCGACAGGGATGATGGCCAAATTCTTATCGGGATAATCGACAAGAATTCTATCTTCATAGAGCAACTCGGCGAGCATGTTCTTGGTAAATCCTTTGATTCGCGACTGCAACACCAGTTCGGCGTTTTTTCCGCAAACATCTATGGGATCGTATTGAATACAGCCGACCTGCCGCACAAAATCCAATACACCCAGCTTTCCGGTAAAATGATATTCGCCCAACAACCCATGCTTCAATAGCAGAAATTGCCGTGCCTGGCGATTCGTCAATTGGATCATATATACATCGGCTCCTTTGCTCTTTTTAAATGATATCAACCACGCCTTTTCACCTTATCCGTTGGAAAATACAAAAAACAAACACATGTTCCCATAAAATGTACCATTATTTCGAGCATAAAAACAAGCTATTGAAAAATGCTTCCAGTTAACGCAATGAAGCTGCCGTTTTCCGCGGCAGCTTCATCAAGGTTGTGTATTGAGCTAAAGTTCCCAGTTAGTTGAATGGATTATTCAAATACGTCCAAATATAAGTGTAATTCATGATATAATAAATTTGGCAGAAATTGTATTGGAGGGATTGATCTGAAGTCGTTTGCTAAATACTTCTTGGTTGCTCTCACTACTGTTTTAGTTGTGTTGTCTGTGCAACGTTATCCTTTCCAAGAGAAGCATTCTGATAACATTGCAGTCAATGATGGTGTTGTGGTCACCAAGGAATTTAGCGTTAAGTCCGACACTGCAAATCAAAACACATCGGTAAAGGGAACGATCATAGTATGGGGCAACAAAGGAATGGCTGAGCGTATACGAATAGTTACGTCGTTTGAGATTGATCCCGAAGATTTCGGCGGAATGACGGTTTACATCCCGAAGAAATGGTATATCTCTAATATATTAAGTAGTTATCCTTATAATCAAAAAACATCACTAGAACCATATGCTTCTGAAAGTGATATGAACCTAGGTAATGAATGGAGAAATATGGTGGAAGTCGGAGTAACAAAGCTGCAAAAACCGGCAGGCGGAGGAACTGGAACGGTAATAATTGATCTAGTTTCTGATCGAAAAGCAATATTACCATCGGAAACCTTCAACATTTTAGTTACCGTAGGTTCCGATACGAATCCGAAAAATGGTGTGAAGTCAATAGGAGTAGGTTCTATCAAAATTCCGATCTCTGTGAACACTGAGAGTTAAGCTTGAAAACAAAATGGAAGCATTCTCAATCCGTCACGCTAAACTGCCAGTTAGTTTAATTAAAAGTGCATTTCTGAGGATCACGGGGCTGTATAGAAGTTCTTGTTCTATACAATAAATAAAAAACTGCGTTTAAGCGACTTGATGTTGTCGTTTGACACTCCGCGAACAGCAAGTCTCTTTATTGCCCACCTGATCGTTGGAAACGGGCATAAGAAAAACCACCATGGCACAATGCCTTGGCGGTTTGTTTATCGTTGATCTAATGTATATTCTTTGTCAGCACCTTCAGACGGTCCGACTTGCACAGTTTAGGAGTCTGTAAAATAGTTTGTGTAAACTCCTAAACCTACTAAAATGKAAGTAGATGAAAGGTTGGGAGAGCACATGGGATTATGGACAAAAGAGCAAC
>NZ_JBFRGE010000080.1:0-29529 GCF_052115185.1 Paenibacillus sp. 2TAB19
ATGTAAAGGAACAGCTGATCGAGCACGGCAAAAAAAGATCTTCATTAACCTACAAAGAGATTATGGAGAAATTATCGCCTTTCGATCAGGATCCAGAACAGATTGATGAATTTTTCGAGCAGCTTGATGATTTGGGTATTGAGGTGCTTAACGAAAATGACGAGGATCATCCGCTTCGCGGTGCTGGGGAAGAACAAGAGCGCGAACAGGACGACTTCAACTTTGACGACGATCTGGCGTTACCGCCAGGCATCAAGATTAACGACCCGGTACGTATGTATCTGAAGGAAATCGGACGTGTTCCGTTGCTCCTGGCAGATGACGAGGTTGAACTCGCCAAACGTATCGAGAACGGAGACGAAGAAGCGAAGCGCAGATTGGCTGAGGCGAACTTGCGTCTCGTCGTTAGTATTGCGAAGCGTTATGTCGGCCGAGGCATGCTGTTCCTTGACTTGATTCAAGAAGGCAATATGGGTCTAATTAAAGCCGTAGAGAAGTTCGACCACGCGAAGGGCTTCAAATTCAGTACGTATGCAACTTGGTGGATTCGTCAAGCTATTACGCGCGCCATTGCGGACCAAGCGCGTACGATTCGTATTCCCGTGCATATGGTTGAGACGATAAATAAACTTATTCGTGTATCTCGTCAATTGCTTCAAGAGCTGGGGCGTGAACCGACGCCAGAGGAAATTGCGGCAGAGATGGAGCTTAGCACGGAGAAAGTACGCGAGATCATGAAGATCGCTCAAGAGCCGGTATCATTGGAAACGCCGATCGGGGAAGAGGACGACTCGCATCTCGGAGATTTCATCGAAGACCAAGAAGCGCTTGCGCCTGCTGATGCAGCCGCGTATGAGCTTCTGAAGGAACAGCTTGAGGATGTGCTTGATACGCTTACCGAGCGTGAAGAAAACGTACTGCGTCTGCGTTTCRGTCTTGATGACGGTCGTACGCGTACRCTTGAGGAAGTAGGCAAGGTGTTTGGCGTAACGCGCGAACGTATTCGTCAGATTGAAGCCAAAGCGCTCCGCAAGCTGCGTCATCCAAGCCGCAGCAAACGCTTGAAGGATTTCCTCGAATAACGTTTGGTTTGTTTGGTACTGCAATGACCTTTCTGCGCCTGCAGCGAGGTCTTTTTTTTCTAGTTCGACCCGATCCGTATACGCATTATCTCTAATAAAGCATAGGCCTGAATCCGATACATACATTGAAACGTCAAAACGGTAAGACGGAAAGGATAAGAACCAATATGAATTCGGATCGCCGACAAATCATTGTAAGAGAAATCGAGCATTGGCGAAGGAGCAAGCTGTTGCCCGATCAATATTGCGATTTTCTACTCAATCTGTATGCGGATCAAGAAACGGTCAGTACATCCTCCCGAGCAGCCGGCGGATCGAGCACCGCACGAAAAGCGGTTGCGGCGGTACAGCGGGCTACAGGCATGCAATGGTTTCTTACATTTGGAACTTTTACCTTAATTTCCTTCGTTGTGTTTTATTTTAGCGTTTTTCATCCGCTATTGCAAATAGGTGTTATCGTACTGGCAGTAGTCGTTTTGTTGTGGCTTGGCGGGCGTCTCGGAAAGCATAATGAGGCTGCCGGCTTAGCGTTAACCGGAATCGCGATGCTGCTTCTATTAGGCGGCGGGCTGTTTATGTACGGATTGCATGATATAACGGAGTGGTGGACCAAAGTGGCTCTGCTTGGTTTCTGTGCGCTATTATGGGTAGCCTATGGCATATTGGCTCGTATACCTGTGCTGCACTTATGCGGCTGGATCACTTCGATACTTGTATACGCATGGCTGCTGTCGCATTACATGGGAGCTTCCAAGTGGTACGAAATTCAGTTATATTGGCTGCCGATTGCGTGCTTGTTCGCATGGGGCAGCTGGTTCATTCATCGTTGGCAGAAGCCGGTATCGGCTGTACTATTCGTCACCTGTGCGTTAGTATGGTTTATGCCTGAGATGTACGCCATGTTGTTTTCAGACGAAATCGCTTGGATTCAACTGCAATTGATCGTCAAAATTGGCGTTGGCGGCGGTTTGCTGTTTTTAATGCGAAAAAAATGGATGGTGTGGGTTGTATAATGTTGAAATTATCAAAAAGACTGCAAACGATTGCCGATTATGTGACGGAAGGCTCGCGAATAGCCGACATTGGCTCTGATCATGCAATGCTGCCCGTCTACTTGCTTCAATCGAAAAAATGTCCTTCGGGTATTGCCGGAGAGCTTAACGAAGGTCCCTACGAGGCTGCTCGCAAGCAGGCAGCCGATGCAGGACTCAGTTCGAGGTTGTCTGTTCGGCAAGGCGACGGTTTATCCGTTCTGAAGCCTGGCGAAGCCGATACGGTGACGATTGCGGGCATGGGCGGCAGTCTAATGAGCGAAATATTGGAAGCAGGCTTACAGGCAGGGAAGCTAAGCGGTGTGCGCGAGCTCGTTCTGCAGCCGAATGTCGGTGAAGACATCGTAAGAAGATGGCTTTATGAACATAGCTGGTACTTGGCTGATGAAAGCATTATAGAAGAAGACGGTAAAATTTATGAAGTCATGCGAGCTGTCCTTGATATTGATGCAGCTGAATTGAATAATAAGCTGTATAACAGCGGTTTCCTTAGCTTCGGGCTGAATGAGGAGAAAGGTATTGCGGTGCTGTTCCAAATGGGACCGCACCTGCTGCGGAAACCTACTCCTGTGCTGCATCAGAAATGGCGTATGGAGTTGGAAAAGCAGGAGCGCATCTGCCAGCAGCTTGCAAAGTCGGAATTAGCAGAATCGGAGCGGAAGCTTCATCAGTTCCGTGCGGAAATGAATGTTACGCAGGAGGTATTGCAATGTTTGCCAACGGACATACCGTCATCCAATTGATGGAGAAACTAGCTCCCAAGCATTACGCGGTAGAAAATGACAAGATCGGACTGCAGCTCGGGACGCTTAATAAAGCTATTGATAAAGTGTTAATCGCGCTTGATGTAACCGACGAGGTAGTGGATGAAGCGATTGCGGCAGGTGCTGGACTTATCATCGCCCATCATGCGATTATTTATCGTCCACTGGCGAAGCTAGATACTTCAACGCCGGCAGGCAAGCTCTACGAGAAGCTGATCAAGAACGATATTGCGGTGTATATTTCGCATACGAATCTCGATGTTGCCGATGGCGGCATCAACGATTGGTTGGCTGATCAGATCGGTATCTCAGCTTCCGGACGTCAGTGCCTGGAAGAGGTTCATACGGATAAGCTCTATAAGCTTGTCGTGTTCGTGCCGGAGAGCCATCATGAGCAGTTGCTTGCGGCGCTATGGCGCGCAGGAGCGGGCGAAATAGGCAACTACAGCCAATGCAGCTTCAATATCAAAGGCACGGGTACATTCCTGCCAGGACCGGGTACTCATCCATTCCTTGGCGAGCAAGGCAAGCTGGAGCATGCTAACGAGGTGCGAATAGAAGTCATCGTTCCGCACAGCGTTCACCGCAAGGCGGTACAAGCGATGTTGAAGGCACATCCATATGAGGAGGTAGCCTACGACTTGTACGCTGTCGATCTGAAGGGTCGTGCCTTCGGACTTGGCAGGGTGGGTAAGCTGGAGCAGGAAGTCAGTCTAAGCGAGCTTGCCGAAAGTTTGAAGCAGGCATTCGACGTGCCTGCGCTTCGAGTCGTCGGCCAATTGGACCGCAGCATTCGCAAAGCGGCCGTGCTCGGGGGATCGGGAGCAAGGTATGTCCGTCACGCTATATTTGCAGGTGCTGATGTGATCGTAACGGGGGATATTGATTATCATACCGCGCATGATGCACTGGCAGCCGGAATCGCCATAATTGACCCCGGCCATAACATCGAGAAGGTAATGAAGCAGCAGGTTGCCGATTGGCTGAATGGTCAGCTGCAGGCGACCAAAAGCGAAACGAAAGTAATTGCATCTACGTTGAATACTGAACCATTCACGTTCATATAGGGCCTTCCCTGCAATGCGGCTTATTGTTCCAATATCAATTGGAATGAGTTAGAGGGTTGAGCTTTGACCGAATACCTAGTATACTAGATCGTGCTACGGAAAGTTTGACAGACAATCGCTGGCGGCCTTGTTGCCGCGAGAGGAAAGTCCGGGCTCCGCAGGGCAGGATGCTGGATAACGTCCAGTCAGCGCGAGCTGAAGGATAGTGCCACAGAAATGGACCGCCGATGGCTGGCTTAGGCCGGCACAGGCAAGGGTGGAACCGTGGTGTAAGAGACCACGAGGAGTGCAGGTGACTGCAGTCCTGGTAAACCCCATCTGGAGCAAGACCGAGAGGACGCAGCAGCCGCAAGGCTGCAGCCTTAGCCTGAGGCGCGTCCGGGTTGGTTGCTGGAGCCGTATAGCAATGTGCGGCCTAGATAGATGATTGTCGCTTCCCCGTGGGAGGGTCGTTCCCGTTCGCACCACTAGAAGTACAGAACCCGGCTTACGGCAAACTTTCCGCACGACCAATAATTAATGACAAACGAAGAAGGTTGAGCGAGGATGCACAGCATCCTCTGCTCAACCTTCTATTTGTTTTATCTATATCTGCGAACAATGTTGTCCAAGCGGCGTTTCACTTGATCTGGGAACGTCTGGAGCGCATTGCCGTAACTGGAGGCTGCCTGCAGCGCTTTGTTCACATCGATCTCACCGTAGCCGAAGTAATCATCCTTGCCCTTCGTGCCGAGATCAATGGACGAACTGCGCATAAGCTCCATAACTTCTTTGTTGGTAAGCTCCGGATTAACCGACCGAATCAAGCCTGCAAGCGCAGCGACATGCGGCGATGCCATTGACGTGCCCGATAATGCAGCGTATTGACTTCCCGGATACGTACTGGCGATGCTGTCTCCCGGTGCTGCCACGTCAATGTAATCACCATAATTGGAGAAGGAAGCTTTCTCTTTATTGCTGTCAGTGGCAGCGACCGCGAACACCTCTGGATATGCCGCCGGGTATCCTGGGCGGTCGGTATTGTCATTGCCGCTGGCGGCAATCATGACGACATCATGCTCGTAAGCGTATTTGATCGCATCATGAAGGAAATCGGCTTCGGCATAGTTGCCGAGACTCATATTAATAACTTTTGCGCCGTGATCGACTGCCCATATAATGCCTTGGGCTACCGTATAGGTTGAGCCTGCGCCGCTGCTGTCCAGCACCTTAACAGGCATGATTTTATTGTACCAAGATACGCCTGCGACGCCTTCGCCGTTATTAACTGAAGCTCCGATGATTCCAGCGACATGCGTGCCATGACCCACATCGTCATCGGGATCTTTATCTTCATCGACAAGATTGATGCCGTCTAGAAGCTTACCTTGCAAGTCGGGATGGTTGCTCTGCACGCCTGTATCGAGCACCGCGACAATAACTTGTTCATCACCCTTGGAAACTTTCCAGCCCTTCTCCGCTTCAATGGATGGCAAGTTCCATTGATATTCGGAATAAAGCGCATCATTCGGAACGATATCGTTATCTGTCACTTTCTCGTTCGTCATGTACAAATAATGAGGCTCCGCGTACTCTGGATTCCATTTTTGACGGAAATACTGCAGCATTTTCTCGGTTTCAAGCTTCTTCGATCGGAACACGTACGTATCCCCGATTTGCTGTACGGATACGGCGTCAATATCGCGCTTGATCTGCTCCAGCTCGCGATTATCAGGTCTGCTGGCAAAGTGAATGACCGCATCGCGAATATGATAATGGCTGGCATTGCCATTGTCCTCGCCGGTGCGAACAGTCGTATCGATCGTGGAATTTGGTTTCACCGATTCGATCTTGTAATTGCCCTCTGCAGGGTATGGAATGAGACGCAAGTTCCGTTTTTGATGTGCCTCGACGGATTTGATAATATTTTGATTAATGACGCCGACAACGCCAATGCCGGGATGCTTCGAATCCGGAACGCCTAGCACCATATACCGGTTGCCATCCTTGTCATTGAACGTTGGCGATTCGAACTTTGCGCCTTTCATCACTTGCAGCTTCGCTGTCTTCACATATTGCTGCGCAACGTGGGAATCGGCCGAATCCGGTATTTCGCCGCGTTCAACCGAGCGTGTGCCGTTGATCCAGCTAATGAAACGCATATGATGATGTTCATGCATAAGGTGCTCAACAGAGTTTTCGGAATCTTTGCGTGACGAGCTGCCAGCGTTCATCAACTTGTGGAAATCACGCGAACATTCCGTTGTACATAACAAGGCGGTAGCATTCATATCGTTTTGCAGCGTATTGAGCTTAAGCGTTTGCTCGCGCTTGACGGCGAAGCTTTCTGACTTTCGCGGGGTTTCCTTAACGTTTCCCGGCGTGAAGAACCGGGACGACGGAATAAGCAGGGCGACAAGAGCAACAATGGTAAACGCGCCAATCCAATATTTTCTCATATTCGAAACCTCCAAATAAATCGTTCAGTTGAAGAGATGCCTAAAAGTTAGAGTTCGGCTAATGGGGGCAAAATATGCGAAGCAAAAAGAGTCAATCGCCAGTACCACTTCCATGCAATTTGTGGTACGATGTTGATGCCTACAGTTTTTTTCTGAGTGAAATGAAAGGGGATCTACCTATAATGCCATCTGCTAACGTAAATTCGATCAGCGAATCCACTCGCAACAAATTGAAGGACGCGGTTAATCAACTTGAACCGTTTCTGAACAATTATGCGCTGTCGCAGTTGTCCGAGAAGKACAGCAGCGAGGAAGCACAACTGTTCTACAAAGGACTTTTATCCGATTTGAGACATTTGTTGGTGTTCTCTGAAGTCTCGGTTGAAAAGCTGGGAGTTCTTCTTAGACGCCCCAATTTCGATACCGATTTTGCAGAACGCGCGCTTTATGAAGTGTACCACCAATGCGTAAGCGCCTTTTTCTATCCGAAGAACGAATGTTATTCCGAGGACGGACGTTACGCTTATACGGGACAAGACGCGATTCGCTTCCGTTACAAGCCTATTCGTGAAGCTCGCGACATCGTGCTTAGCGTATCGAAGATTTTTGAGGAGCTGCGCGACGAATTGGCGTATTACGAGAACGACTACATGACGCAGCGCCGTATGCAAGGACAAAAATAAGGCAAGAATGAATCACCTTCGGTCAGGGAAACTTGATAACGGAGGTGATTTTTTTATGCCGAATGGCGTATCCTGCACGGTGTCCAATTGTTCCTTCTGGAAAGAAGGCAATGGATGCAATGCAAAAGAGATCACGATTGAAATTGATCAGCATTCGAGTCATTCTTATCATGAAGAATTTGCTGGAGACGAGCTTGGACTGTTCCATGAGGATCAGGCGGAGCAATCGTCGGCTACATGCTGCCTCACCTTTAACCCAAAGGAGTGATTGGCGATGGAGAAATTCGAGCATGAACATGATGATGAACTTCGAAAAACCGGCCAAACGCCGGCGGTCATCGATCCGTTAACGAACGCTTCGCTAAACAATGTAAATGAAGAAATGGCAGCCGATTTTGCAGTTGGCGCTCCAGGCGCTTATGTAGAGCGGGATCGGAAGGAAAATGGGTATGCCGCGTATGAGGATGAAGGCAATGATGTGCGCAGCGGGGGATATGCATTAGGCTGGGTGGCGCTCGTATTTGCAATTGCGTCATGGTTTGTATGGCCTGTGCTGCTTGGCGCAACATCAGCCGTTCTTGGCTTCATTGCATACAGGCAAAGCGCGAGAGGGCTAGGCGGTTGGTCTATGGCGATCGGATTATTGGCAGTTGTTATGTATTTAGTCATCGTTCCCTTTTATTACGCGATAACCTAAAGCGGATAATAAGCAAACAGCTCCCTGCCATTATGGCGGGGAGCTGTTGTGCGTTATGTCTATTCGAGCGTCTGTGTGCGATGGCGCTGTACTTCTTCATTGAGAGCAAGCATTTGACGATCAAGCGAATCGATCATCGCTGCCGAGCCCTTTAATTGCTGCTGAATGTGCTCGGGTATCCGCTCATCGAATTTGTAATAAATTTTATGTTCGAGGCTTGCCCAAAAATCCATCGCTATCGTCCTAATTTGAATTTCAACACCTACATACTCCGTACGATTCGTTAAAAATACGGGAATTTCGATGATAAGATGGACGCTTTGGTAGCCGTTAGGCTTTGGATTTTTTACATAATCCTTAATCTCGATGATTTTGACGTCACTCTGCATGCTTATCATGTCGACAATGTGGTAAATGTCCGTTGAGAAGGAGCAGATGACTCTGACGCCTGCAATGTCTCTTATATGCTCTTTGGCTGCCTCGAGCGATATATCGAGCCCTTTGCGCCGCAGCTTCGTCATTAAGCTCTCTGGCGTCTTAATGCGCGTCTTCATATGCTCAATTGGATTATAGTCGTGAATGAATTGGAATTCCTCGTTCAAAATATTAAGCTTTGTTTCCACTTCATCTAAAGCAAATTTATACGTTAGAAAAAAATGCGACCATTCTTTGATTTGATCGGGTTTCATAGGATAATCACTCCTGAGTTTGTAAAAATATATGAAATTCACAAAAGTCAACGGTACCCGTACAGCAAGAATCGTTGTATGATAATAATGGTTGATATGAAGTGTGAAGTCAAATTATCGTCAAATAAATCATTCGTACAACATGTATAAGCATACATTGACCGGGAGGACTTTCCAGTGGTTATAGACATAAAAGGCGTATCTTGGGATCGCGGTGACAAAACGATTTTGCAGCAAATCGATTGGAAGGTGCAGGAGGGCGAGCATTGGTGCTTGCTCGGCTTGAACRGATCAGGCAAGACGACACTGCTCAATATGATTAATGGGTATATATGGCCGACTGTCGGTCAAATGGAAGTGCTCGGCAAAAAATTCGGTGAATTCGATCTCCGCGAGCTGCGCAAAAGCATCGGCTGGGTCAGCACATCGCTGCAGCAGAAGCTGTACGGCAGCGAGACGGCATTCAACATCGTGCTAAGCGGCAAGTTTGCAACGATCGGCTTGTATGATCGTACGGACGATAACGATTCGGATAAAGCCGAAGCGCTCATGCAATCGCTGGGCTGCGCGGCGCTGATGCAGCGTACCTATGATACGCTGTCGCAAGGCGAGCGGCAGCGCGTACTGATTGCGAGAGCGCTGATGGCATCGCCGAAGCTGCTAATATTGGACGAGCCGTGTACAGGGCTGGACGTATTCGCGCGCGAGCAACTGCTGTACATGATTTCGTCAGTTGCGGAGCAAGAACATGCGCCTACCATTATTTATGTAACGCACCACGTAGAAGAAATATTGCCTTGCTTCACGAAGACGCTGCTCATTAAGGATGGGACCGTATTCGCCGCCAGCTCCACGGATGAAGTGCTTAAGACGGAGACGATGAGCGAGTTTTTTGGCGTTCCCGTTAGGATTGAACAGCATGACGGCCGCAATTGGCTCACCGTTAAGGAGAACTTATGGAATTAGCGATACAAGAGCAACGTAAGCTGATCAAGTTCGCAGCATGGCTGAAATTAAGATATGAATTGCGTGCTGACCGCGACAGCTTCGTATGGCGAATCGCTACAGGCAGTCTTATCGTCTTCGGATCGCTTTCGATGTATACGGCCGTAATGGGGATGCCTACCGGTCTAGGAGCGGTTACAGACACCATTCTCTTCCTGCTCGCGAATGTGCTGGCAATCGGGGTATCCGCATTCATCGTATCGATCCTGTTGTCGTTTGCTTACGTTCCCGTTCCTAGACGTTTTGCGGCAGTGCTGCTCTACGTGGGTATAGAAACGTATATGATTTTATATTTTGCTGAGCTTGGCATTCTAATGTCTGTTATATTAGCTGCATTGTATGCGGTTATAGGAGCTTTGCTTGGTGTAATGCTCGGAGTGCTTCTCAAGTGGCGGACCAAGCCACGCTACAAATGGATGACCGCCGTAAGCTTGTCGGTCATTATCGCTCTGATCATTACTTTGGCGGGCTGGCCGAATCCAGCGTCGATGCCGCAAAGAGAAGAAACGGCGATAGAAGCTGTGTCGCCAGTCCATGCGGATAATCCAGCTCTTCCAGGAACTTATGAGTTCACTTCGTTCAGTTACGGAAGCGGGGCTGATAAGCATCGGGATCTATTCGGTGAAGATGTGGATTGGATGACGAATTCCGTGGACGCCTCGGAGTATATTACGAAATGGTCAAATCTGAAGACGCGCTTCTGGGGCTTTGATGAACATAAGCTCCCGATTAACGGCAGAGTATGGATGCCGGAGGGAGAGGGGCCGTTTCCGCTTGTCCTAATCGTACACGGGAATCATCTGATGGAGCAGTTCTCGGATGGTGGTTATGCTTATTTGGGAGAATTGCTAGCAAGCAGAGGTATGATCGCCATTTCCGTAGACGAGAATTTCTTGAATTATTCGGTCTGGTCGGGTATCCCGAACAACGATATGAAGGTGCGTGCGTGGATGCTCCTTAAGCATCTTCAGCAGATTAAAACTTTTAATGAAAGCATGGACAATCCATTCACGAACAAAGTCGATATGGACAAGATTTCGCTCATCGGTCACTCCAGAGGGGGACAAGCGGTAGCGATGGCTGCCGACGAAGATCGATGGTTCATAGAGGATAAATCATTGACGAATTTGGAAGACATTCAGATTCGTTCGGTAGTGGCCATCGCGCCGACCGACAAACAGGTAGATGACAAGTCCGCTCGGTTGAGGGATGTCAACTATTTAACGCTGCAAGGCGCGCGTGACGGAGATGTGAATTCATTCTACGGTGATCGGCAGTACAGCAGAACGTCTTTCTCGAGCGATTCAGATGGATTTAAGGCTTCACTCTATATAGCCGATGCGAATCACAGCCAATTCAACACCGCTTGGGGAATCATGGATGAGCGACTGCCTGGCGGCATGTTCTTGAACCGACAAGGCATGCTGGAGGGGGATGAGCAGAGAGATATTGCGAAGCTGTACATTTCCGCATTTCTCGAGGCTACTCTGCATGGCGAGGATCAATATACCGAAATGTTCCATGACTACCGCACGGTTCTGGACTGGCTGCCTGACAGCACGTACGTGAATCGTTATGAATCGTCTAATTTCACGGAGATAACAAGGTATGAGGGCAGCTCTGTCAAAACAACGATAAGCGGCGGGGGCAAAGCTTCGGCTGAAGGGATGACGGAGTGGGAAGTGACGAATGCCAAGGATCGTGATGGAAAAAATAAAGGAACAAAAGCAGTATCGCTCGAATGGGAGGAGCCAGGCGCTATATACGAGCTTGAGCTGCCGAAGCGCGTAACGGAACAAATGGCTTCCGAGACGACATCATCGAGCCTAATATTCTCATTGGCAAATCTTGAGCGGGATTTATTAGCCGACGAGGCTGTAGAAGAAGAGAAGGCAGAAGCCGACGCTGAGGCAAATGACGAAATAGATACAGAAATAGAAGCTGAAGCTGAGGTTGAAGGATTATCCGAGCTGCCTCCGCTTCCGGAACTGGAGATCGTTCTAACGTCGAGTGACGGCCAGACGCTTGAATTGCCATTATCCGAGGTTATGCCTGTCAGTCCGCCGACGTATACAGCTTTTATGACGCTTCCATGGCTGGAGGAGCGAATGAAAGACGAGAAGTACAAACAATCGAACGAGCCGGTGTTCCAAACTTTTATTGTTCCTCTGGACGCGTTCGAGACGCAGAATGAATCAATAGAGCAGTTTGAAATAACGAAAATATCTTTTGCATTCGTAGACGGACCTGGCAAAGTGATGCTCGACGATATCGGAATCATGCCGATACAATCTTAACGAACAACAAAGAAGCGATCCCGTATCTAACGGGATCGCTTCTTTGTTGTTCGTTTTATTAATGACTTTCTTCCTTAAACGTAAAACTTCTAGCCGCATAGAGGAAAGGGGTCGAGACAAGCGAGACGATAAATTTGATAATGTATGTCGAAAGGAAGATCGACAGCCAGACGTCGCTTTCGTATTCACCGGCGAACGCGATCGTGCAGAAGATCAGCGTATCTACAAGCTGGCTGACGAGCGTACTGCCGTTATTGCGGATCCAAAGCTTATTCGGTGCTGGAAACATCCGCTTAAGTACCGAGTAAATTTTGACATCTAGAAACTGGCTGACGAAATAGGCGCATAAGCTACCAAGCGCGATTCGCGGCAGTAGGCCGAATAACGTCTCAAGGGACCCTTGCACCTCAAGCGGGAACGGCTCCTGAACGGGTTCGAACAATAGCGCCATTTGCATAATGACCGTAGTTGCAACTAGCGTGAAGAAGCCGAACCATACCGCTTTCTTGGCTGCCTTCTCCCCGTACTTCTCGTTAAGCAAATCGGATGCGAGATAGATGGTGCCGTACATCGTGTTGCCGAGCGTAATAATGATGCCAAGCGGCAATTCGACGGTCTTTACGACTTGAATATTAGCAAGCACGGTTGCCATGCCGATCCAAGCGTAAATACCGATTCTGCCGAACATTCGATACGAAATAAGAAATAATGTGAAATGGATAATCATAAAAAGAGCGCCAAACCATAAGTTAAACATATTTTCCTCCTAGTTTTGATAACGCGGGAGTTTGCGAACCGCGCGCCGACATACAGAAATGACCGGCATTAATCAGCCTTAGCTATTATAAACGGTTGTCCCTGTACAGGCAATGTATAGTGCTGGATAAGCCGAGCTATTTGCCGACTTTCGTCCATATATCGTGAATATCTACACGCAGCTCGGAAGCAATCAGCTCGGCTGTCAGCCGTTGCGGCTTCACAATCTTGCCATTTCGGAGCTTCGAGATCGTCTGGATCGATATGCCCGTTGCTTCGGATAGCATCCCGGCGGTTATATCCCGCTTGGCCATCCATATCTTAAGCTTCATCGCGGAATCTATTGTATCGTCGACAGGCTTCAAATCCCATATGACGAATGCGTATTCTTTGGTGTCGCCAAAACCGTCAATGATCGGTGTGAACGTAATTGACAATTCCAGCTCAATGCCGCTTAATCTGCTCGTTAGCAGCGTCAGACTTTTTTCTTTTTTCATCGTTCCGGCCTCTGCGAGCGCCTCCATTACTCTGGCATGTTCGTTATCCGCAATAAAGCTCAGGAGCGTTTCGTCCTCCATTTTTCGGTMAGGCTCGAACAATAACGGAGCGACGCTGTCGCGCAGAAAGCGAATATGGGAATGTGCGTCAATGATCCCGCTAATGATGACTTTATTCTGTTCACATTTTTGCTCGATCCACTTATAGGCCGTTAGATCTTCGAATGTGACAAAACTGATCAGCTCGGTTTCGCCTGGTTGCTTCGGTATCGGCTGTTGGTCGATGCGTACTGGAATTTGCTTATTGTTTTTTGTGAAAATTCCGAACTCGCTCTTAAGCGTCTGCCTCGTCGTATCGATGTTATACTTTAGCAGATGTCCAGCGCTTTCCTTCGATTTAAGCTCCTCCAACGTGTAACCGAGCAATCGCGAAAAGCTTTCGTTAGCATCGATAATTCTTACCTTTCCGTGTTCCATTCCTAGAATAATGATGGGCTTGTCAAAGATTTGGAATAAGCGATAGTAGGGTGACATGAAGTTTTCTCCTCTTTTTTGCACAAGCATAAGCATTTGTAATATTCAACTAAAAGTATAGAATAACTGCCGAACGCACACAAGAGACTTCCAAATTGTTTCAAGATCAACTATTTCTATTAGAAATTGGTTTAATTAATTAAACTCCAAAACTTCTGCGCCATGTATAACGTGCAAATAGAGCCTAGAACCGCGTTTAAAGGCGTAATCTACCGATTTACAGCCTTTATTCTATACGGAATTCTCGATAATATGAATGAATGAGTGATTTTACACATTTTTTACCGTGAAATCAATCTGTATATAGGCTTTATGCTCAAAACGAGCTCATATTTCACCTACGGCGTAAGCCGTTTGCGCGCTTGACTCGTACAAAGGGGAGACTACCGATGGATAATTGCAACATGGAAGATTGTACAAAGTCGATAAAGGCAAGAGGTTTGTGCGCAATGCACCATCAGAGACTCATGAGACATGGAGATCCGTCTATCGTCAGGCCGCGTCGAGTTAAGGCAACCGCAGATTGCAAGTGGGTGAATTGCACGAAGGAAGCGGTAACCAAGGGTTATTGCTCCAAACATTATTATATCCAGCGCGTAATGTCTTCCAATTGAATAAAATAATGCTTTGTGTAACATGCACGTAAATAAATCTGACATTTTGTCGCAAACTATGAAAACATGCTGTGATTTTTCATAAAACGATGTATAATATGGGTATCTAAACCTATTTGACTCGCAAATGACATCCAGAAGGGTGGAGGAGCGGATGGTTCAAACGGTTCCAAACGGTTTATCCCATGAGCAATTGTATTTGTTTAATGAAGGCAATTCGTTTCACAGCTACCGTTTCATGGGCGCGCATCCCATCCGCCAGGATGGAATCCAGGGGGTCCGCTTTGTCGTGTGGGCACCTAATGCCCTGGAGGTTCGCGTAGTTGGAACCTTCAACGACTGGGATGGAAGCCGTCACCTCATGGAACGAATCGGAACAACAGGCATATTCGTCTTGTTTGTTGCGTATATCGGTGAAGGTGAGATTTACAAATATGAGCTGGTTACGCAATCCGGCGCATGTATTAGGAAAGCCGATCCGTATGCCTTTTATTCAGAGAGACGCCCGAACACAGCATCCATCGTCACGAGTTTGGAAGGTTATGCCTGGCAAGATGAGTCATGGCAAGCAGCCAAACCGAAMAAATCCCCTTATACGAATGCGCTGCTCATCTACGAGGCGCATGCCGGCTCCTGGAAAGTCAAAGGAAAAGAACACTTCTATACATACGAGGAATTAGCCGGGTCGTTAGTTCCGTATGCCGCTGATATGGGATATACTCATATTGAACTCATGCCCTTGTCGGAGCACCCGCTCGATCAATCATGGGGCTACCAAATTACCGGATTCTACAGTGCGACGAGTCGCTAYGGTACACCCAGAGGACTTATGTATTTCGTTGACACCTGCCATGCTCATGGCTTAGGCGTTATATTAGATTGGGTGCCTGGCCACTTCTGCAAGGACGACCACGGCTTGCGTCAATTCGACGGCTCGCCCCTCTTCGAAGGCCCGGATCCGAACCGCGCAGAGAAGCCTCTCTGGGGCACGTTGGCTTTTGATTTTAGCCGCAATGAGGTTGTAAGCTTCTTGATTTCTAACGCTGTCTTCTGGATGGAAATGTTCCATATCGACGGATTGCGCGTAGATGCCGTTGCAAGCATGATCAATCTACATATGGACAAACCGCCCGAGATGCATACCTACAACTGGCTTGGCGGTGCCGACAACTTAGATGCCCTTCGCTTCTTGAAGAAGCTTAATGAAACGGTGTTTCATTATTACCCCGACACGCTTATGCTAGCAGAAGATTCTTCCGCATGGCCTGCCGTCACCTCGCCTACCTACAAAGGCGGCCTCGGATTCAATTTTAAATGGAATATGGGCTGGATGAATGACATGCTGCGCTATATGGCGCTTGATCCGGCTGATCGCTCGCACCACCACCATCTTATTACTTTCTCACTCCTTTATGCATTCTCAGAAAATTTCGTTCTTCCGCTATCACACGATGAAGTTGTACACGGCAAACGCTCCTTATTGAACAAAATGCCTGGCTCCTATGAGCAAAAATTCGCCCAACTACGTTTATTCTACGGTTTCTGGATGACGCATCCAGGCAAGAAGCTGCTCTTCATGGGCAGTGAATGGGGACAATTCGACGAGTGGAAAGACAGCGATATGCTGGACTGGATGGTGCTGGAATACGATTCCCACCAAAGCATGCACCGCTATGTCAAGTCTCTCAACCATGTTTACGTCAATGAGCCTTCTTTGTGGGAGAGGGATCGCGAGCCGGATTGTTTCGAGTGGATTGACGCGAATAATGCCAATCAATCTGTTATTTCCTACATCCGCCGCGGTAAATCCAGCTTCACCATCATAATCGCTAATTTCTCAGCTAATGAATATAACCCCTATCGCATCGGTGTTCCAGAGCGAGGAAATTACCGCTCTTTAATGCATAGCAATAATACGCACGAAGAAGGAACAGCTTCACAGAGTTCGCCTAGCTACAGCAGTCAGCCTATCGCTTGGCACGGGCATAATCAAAGCATTTCGCTTCAATTACCCCCATTCACCTTTATGCTGCTCACCTTAGATCCGGGGGACACACATTGAGAAGGAGTTGGTGTCCATGGGCCGAAAAGAAATGATCGCAATGCTACTCGCGGGAGGCGAAGGCAAAAGGCTTGGCGTATTGACAAAGGATTTGGCTAAGCCAGCCGTTTACTTCGGCGGGAAATACCGCATTATCGATTTCACCTTGAGCAATTGCGCTCATTCGGGTATTGATACGGTCGGCGTATTGACTCAATATCAGCCTCTTGAACTGAACCGATATCTAGGCATAGGCAGTCCATGGGGGCTGGACCGTCGTGACGGCGGTATGGCAATTCTGCCTCCCTATGTGAAGCAGAAGGGCGGCGTTTGGTATACGGGAACGGCCAACGCAATCTATCAGAACATGTCCTTCATTGAACGTTATAATCCCGAGTACGTGCTCATTATATCGGGGGACCATATTTATAAAATGGACTATGAGCTTATGCTAGACCATCATAAGCGCTGCGGCGCAGATGTGACGATCGCCGGCATAGAAGTCGATTGGAGCGAAGCCAGCCGTTTCGGACTTATGCATGTGGACGATGAAGACCGTATTACCGCATTTGAAGAGAAGCCAAAAACACCAACGAGCAATATTGCATCGATGGGTGTCTATATATTCACCTGGTCGGAGCTGCAGAAATATTTGATATATGATGAAGCTAATCGATCTTCGAGCCATGACTTCGGCAAAGACCTTATCCCGTCGATGATGAAGGATGGGAAGAAGCTGTTCACCTATCCGTTCAAGGGCTACTGGAAGGACGTCGGCACGATCGACAGCTTATGGGAGGCGAATATGGATCTGCTCGCCGATGATCCGCCGCTCACATTAAATGATTCCTCATGGCGAATCTATTCCGTCAGTCCACATCAGCCAGGCCATCATGTAGGCGTATCTGCCGAAATCTCGGCATCGCTTATTACGGAAGGCTGCATGCTGGAAGGAAAAGTTCATCGATCGGTGTTGTTCTATGGGGTTAATGCCGCCAAAAACAGTTCGATTACCGAATCGGTCATTATGCCTAATGTCCGAATTGGTGAAGGCGCCAAGATTCACCGAGCGATCATCGGCGAGGGGGCGGTCATCCAAGCCGGCGTAACGATCGGCTCGCCGGATGATGATGCGATTACGGTTGTTGCCGTAGACCAATATGTGACGAACGAGCATCTGCTGCAGGAGGTGGAGCATTCATGAAGCATAAAGTGATGGGTGTCATTAACTTAATCCATGAGACGGATGAGCTCGACCGTCTGACGCAAGGCCGCTGCCTCGCGACTGTTCCTTTCGGAGGTCGTTACCGCATGATCGACTTTGCATTATCCAGTATGGTTAATTCGGGCATATCGAAGGTAGCCATATTCGCTCATACGAAGTACCGCTCGCTTATGGATCACGTTGGCTCAGGAAAGCCCTGGGATTTGAATCATCGCCAAAGCGGCTTGTTTGTACTGCCGCCTGCAACGGATGATATTCAAGAGATTAGCCGCGGCGATCTCTATCATTTTTATCAGCATCGCGATTATTTCAATCGTTCGTCGTTAGATTATGTCGTTATTACACGCAGCCACATGGTGTGCAATATAGACTTCGAGCCTGTTATCCAAGCGCATCTCGATCGAGCTGCCGATATAACTGTCGTCTGCAAGCAGCAATCCGAACCGATATTAGGTAAAGCGCGCAAGGTGAAGATGGACGAAGATGGCAGAATTACTGCAATCCAAGATCACTTTGGACGTATGGTAAGCGATATTCATTCGATGGAAATGTATATTATGCGCAAGGATCTGCTCATGGAGCTTGTGGAGACGTCGTTGGCGCAGGGGCAAGATCATCTCGTGCGTCATGCGATTTTTTCGAGGCTGGATAAGCTCAATGTGCAGGCGTATATGTATGAAGGTTATTTAGGCGTCGTTAACACGTTATCGAGCTATTATCACAATAATATGAATCTGCTGAAGCCGGAAGTATGGAAGGAGCTCTTCTTCCAACCGGGATCGATCTATACGAAGGTGAAGGATGAGCCTCCTGCCCGATATTTGGAAAGTTCTAAAGTGAGCAATTCGCTAGTTGCGAACGGCTGCCGGATCGAAGGAACGGTTACGGGCAGCATTCTGTTCCGCGGTGTCCATATTCGCAAAGGCGCAGTCGTTAAGAATAGCATTATTATGCAGAACGGGATCATTGGCGAGAATAGCTTTATCTCGCACAGCATCCTGGATAAGGATGTAGAGGTAGAGTCTGCACGCGATATACGCGGGGTAGAAAGTTCTCCGTTTCTTGCCGGCAAGAGGAAAATTATATAAGGCTGCCGCATAAGCGGAAGATAGCCGCATAGGAGGAGAGAGGCCCGTGAATATATTGTTCGCAACCTCTGAGGCAGTGCCGCTGGCTAAGACTGGCGGCTTAGCTGATGTTGCGGGAGCGCTGCCTAAGGCGTTAAATGCCAGAGGCGCAGATGTGCGCGTCGTGCTGCCAAAGTATGAGCAGATTCCGCTGTCGATGCTTGAGCAATTTCAGTTCGTTGATCATTTTACGGTATCCTTCGGCTGGCGCAATCAGCATTGCGGGCTGTTCCGAGGTGTTTTGGATGGCGTAACCTATTACTTGATTGATAATGAGTTCTACTTTAAGCGAAGAGGACTATACGGTTATGGGGACGACGCGGAGCGATTCGTATTCTTCTGCTTCGCAATTATGGAAGCCGTTCGCTACATGGATTTCCGGGCGGATATCGTTCATTGCCATGATTGGCAGACGGGACTCATTCCTTTCTTGCTACGAACGCGCTATGCTTTCGATCCTGCTTGGGCGTATACGAAGTCGGTGTTCACGATTCATAACTTAAAGTATCAAGGATTGTTCGGTATTGATTTGCTCAAAGATTTGCTGGGTGCGGGCGATGATGTTTTCGGTGCGGACGGTCTTGAATTCCATGGAGCGGCAAGCTGTATGAAAGGCGGACTTGTCTATGCGGATAAGCTGACAACGGTAAGCGGTACGTACGCGGAGGAAATTCAAACGGAATATTTCGGCGAAAGGCTTGACGCTCTGCTGCGCTATCGCTCTGGCGATCTCGTCGGTATCGTCAACGGCATTGACGAAGAGGCATTCGATCCGATGAACGATGCGGCGCTGCATACGCCTTATCGCAGCTCGCTCAGCCGTAAGCACAAGAACAAGCTGGAGCTGCAGCGGAGGCTGGGCCTTCCGCAGTCCGAGAGCGTACCGGTCATAGGCGTCGTATCGAGGCTAGTGGAGCAGAAGGGCTTCGAGCTCATTATGGCAACGCTGGACGAGCTGCTGCAGGACGATATCCAATTCGTCGTGCTTGGAGCCGGCGATGAACGTTATGAGCGATTTTTTAATGATATCGTGGCACGGTATCCGAACAAGGCTGCCGTGTGGATTGGTTATGACGACGGCCTGGCTCGACTTATTTATGCGGGTGCCGACCTGTTCGCGATGCCTTCGCAATTCGAGCCTTGCGGCTTAAGCCAGCTCATAGCGCTTCGTTATCGGACCGTTCCGATCGTTCGCGAGACAGGCGGTCTGAAGGACACCGTTCACGCCTACAACGAATATTCAGGCGAAGGCAATGGCTTCAGCTTTTCGAATTACAATGCGCATGACTATTTGCATACCGTTCGCAGAGCGCTTGCGATGTATCGCGACGAGGAGCAGTGGAAGCGGATAGTAGCGAATGGCGCTAAAGAAGATTATAGCTGGAATCGCTCCGCAAAAGCTTATTTATCGTTGTATACCGACCTTATTCCGCATCGAAAGGAGCAAGAACAATGGCCCGTCATCTTGTAATCGGCAACGGAAAGATGCTGCTGAACCTCGACCAGCATTGCTACATTAGAGATATTTATTATCCGTTCGTAGGACAACTCAACCATGTAGGTGGTCAATATTGTCGTTTCGGTATCTGGGTGGAGGGCAAGTTCAGCTGGCTCGACGAGCCGGAATGGAAGTTCGAGCTCGATTATATCGAGGATTCGCTCGTAACGAACATTATAGCGAGGCATGAAGGTCTCGGCATCGAACTGCAAATGAACGACGGCATCCACCAGCGGGAATGCATCTATATCAAGCGCGTCGTTATTCGCAACAAAACGAGCGAGACAAGAGAAGTACGATTGTTCTTCCATCAGGATCTAATGATCGACGGTTCAGAGGTCGGCGATACAGCGGTCTACTATCCGGAAAATCATACGTTGTATCATTACAAGCGGTCTAATTATTTCATGTTCAACGGCTTCTCCGACGAAGGCGGCATGACCCAATATTCAACGGGCATTAAGCGATTCCAATCGGCCGAAGGCACTTGGAGGGACGCGGAGGACGGCGTTCTCATGGGCAACTCGATTGCCCAAGGATCGGTCGACAGTACGATCAGCTTCCGAACCGTTGTATCCGGAGGCAGCGACAAGACGGTCTATTACTGGATGTCCATTGGCAAAAACCTCGAGGAGGTCAAGGAGCTTAACCAATACGTTCACGAGAACCATCCCGAGAAGCTGTTAAGCCGGATGGTCATTTACTGGAAGCATTGGCTGCGCCGTGCGGAGACCGATCTTGGCGATTTGCCGCATGATGTCGTGAAGATGTTCAAGCACAGCCTGCTGCTCGTAAGAACGCAGGTTGATGAGCGGGGCGCCATTCTGGCGGCGAACGACACCGATATCCTGCAATACAATCGCGACCACTATAGCTATATGTGGCCTCGGGACGGCGCTCTCATTGCCGATGCGATGTCGATGGCCGGGTATCAGAGCGTCATCGCGCCATTCTTCCACTTCTGCGCGCAGGCGTTGTCGCCTGAGGGCTACTTATACCATAAATACAATCCGGACGGTACAGTAGGCTCAAGCTGGCATCCTTATATCGTCCAAGGAAGCAGGCGGCTGCCGATACAGGAGGATGAGACAGCGCTAGTTCTGTTCGCCTTGTGGCAGGATTACACGAGGAATCAGGTTATTGAATTGCCGCAATCGCTTTATAGCAATCTGATTCGCAAAGCGGCCTCCTTCTTGAGCCAATATATGGAGCATTCGTTGTCGCTTCCGAAGCCGAGCTATGATTTGTGGGAAGAACGTTACGGCATATGGACGTATACGGCGGCTTCCGTATACGGCGGCTTGATGGCAGCTGCGTTCTTCACGGAGCTGTTCGGTGATTACGAGCGCAGTGATCATTATAAGAATACGGCACAATCGATCAAGCACGGAATGATTACACATTTGTGGGATGAGGAGAGCGGGCGATTCGCTCGCGGTCTCATTCAGAAGGACAACCGCTGGGTGAAAGATATGACGCTGGAGAGCAGCTTGTTCGGCATTCTTGAATTCGGCGTACTGCCCGTCGAGGACGAGCGTGTCGTGAAGACGATGCTGTCCATTAAGGAAGGGCTGCAGGTCAAGACGGAGATCGGCGGTATCGCCCGTTATACGAATGATTATTACTTCCAGCAATCCGGCGAAATCGACAAAGTGCCGGGAAACCCTTGGATCATCTGTACGCTTTGGGTTGCCAACTTCGAGATCGATTCAGCGAAGTCGATCGAGGAGCTCGAAGGCGCCAAAAATACGCTTCAATGGGTATCCGATCATGCTCTGCAGAGCGGTCTGTTGCCGGAGCAGTTGAATCCGTACGATGGAACACCGTTGTCCGTTGCACCGCTTACGTGGTCGCATGCGACCTTCGTGCAAAGCGTCAGCAAATATGCGGCGAAGTATAAGTCGCTGCGCGATAAAGATAACTAGTTCATTCATGTGAACGCAAAACAAGCTGCCCGCGCATATATGCGACGTGGCAGCTTGTTTGCATTTAAATACGGGTTTCGGATATGGCTTGGCGAATCTTCTCCAGTGATAACTTGGCGTTGTCCTTATTCGCAATCAAGACGTTCACATATAGCGCGTCGATCAGGCTTAGTTGTCCGATCCGGGAGGCCAAAGCCTCGGAGCGGTATTCGGTCTCCTCAGAGCTTGTATGGAGCGCAACGTCGACGTTCTGACTAATCGGAGACTTCGGGAAACCTGTTATTCCGATCGTTCTAGCACCATTGTCGCTTGCCGTCTTCAGTATGCGCAGAGTGTCCTTATTCGTTCCGGAATGGGAGAGGACGACTGCAACATCCTTCTGATCCAACTGGGATGCCGACATCAGTTGGAAATGGGCATCCGTAAAGGCGAAGGCTTGCTTGCCGCAGCGATAGAACTTATGGACGGCATCCATGGCGATAACAGATGAGCCGCCTATACCGTAGAAATAAATGTTTTTCGCTTGGGACAGCAATTCTACAGCCTTATGGAACGCATCGCCGTCCAGCAATTGGAACGTGTTCTCCAGCGTACGTATATTCGATTTGAATATTTTCTCGGCTATCGTCTTTGCATCGTCGGATTCATTGATTTCTTCGTAAATCTGTTGTGCGGGCGACATAATCTCCGAAGCAAGCGCGATCTTCATTGCTTGATAGCCTTTATAGCCGATATGCTTGCAGAAGCGGAAGACGGTTGCCTCGGCAACGTGGAGATCATCAGCTACTTCACTGATGGTGCTATGGATAATTTTTTCGGGATTTTCTAATATGTAATTGGCGATTTTCTTTTCTTTCTCGCTGAACCTTGTTTGATAGGAGCGGATTTTTCCGAGCATATTTTGCACCATGGCGGATTTCCCTTCTCGTTGCGGTGTATTGTTGAGAAGTATACCATAAACCGTTAATTGGTAAACCATTTATCTATCCGACTCGTATAGAAAAGTTGCGCAAGCGCCTAATCCCTTGTAAGGTTATAGAGGGAATTATTGCGTTATGCAGCGAGTTAACATAGGGAGATGAAGACTAGCAATGGAAACTAAATATATGATTGGCGTTGATATAGGAACAACAAGCACAAAATCCGTATTGTTCACGACGAAAGGGGCTATCGTAGCCAGTCATGGCATCGAGTACCCGCTTCATTCGCCGTCGCCGGCGATCGCGGAGCAAGATCCTGAGCAAATATTCCAAGCGGTTATCGAGACGATCGGACAAGCCGTAGCACAAGCGGGCGTACAGGCTAACGAGGTGGTATGCGTATCATTCAGTTCGGCTATGCATAGCGTTATCGCGGTTGATGAAGCAGGCACGCCGATTACGCAATGTATCACATGGGCAGACAATCGCAGCGCGGAGTGGACGGATAAAATTAAGAGCGAGCTGAACGGTCATGAAATTTATTTGCGTACCGGCACGCCGGTTCATCCGATGTCGCCTCTTTCCAAGCTGGCATGGCTCAGTCATGATGAGAAGGAGCTGTTCGAGCGCGCTTATAAATTTATATCGATTAAAGAGTACGTGTTTTTCAAGCTGTTCGGCCAATACTTTATTGACTATTCGATTGCTTCGGCTACTGGACTGTTCAACCTTGAGCAGCTGTATTGGGACGAGGAGGCGCTGCGAGTTGCAGGCGTTACGGCTGATCAATTGTCTGCCCCGGTTCCGACGACATACAAGCTTGAAGGATTGAATGGCGGTTATGCGGAGCGGATGAATCTGCTGCCTTCGACGCCGTTCATCGTCGGCGCCAGTGATGGCGTCCTGTCGAATCTAGGCGTCAATGCGATAGAGCCTGGAGCTGTTGCGGTTACGATTGGGACGAGCGGCGCTATCAGAGCCGTTACGAATAAGCCGATCACCGATCCGCTTGGCCGTACGTTCTGTTACGCGCTGGCTGATGACCTGTGGGTCATCGGGGGCCCGGTCAACAATGGGGGAATGATCTTCCGTTGGGTTCGGGATCAGATCGGAGAGCATATAGCGGATGAAGCGAAGCAGCGCGGAGTCGACGCCTACGAGCTGCTTACGGAGCTGGCCGCCAAAGTGAGCGCTGGCTCTGACGGCTTGATCTTCCATCCGTACTTATCCGGCGAAAGAGCGCCGCTGTGGAACGCTAATGCAAGAGGTTCATACTTCGGCCTGGGCTTGCATCACCGAACGGAGCATCTCGTTCGCGCCGCTCTGGAAGGCGTTATTTATAACTTGTATACCGTACTTATGGCGCTGGAGGACTTAATTGGCAAGCCGACAAGCATCCAAGCGACAGGAGGTTTCGCCCGCTCTGAGCTATGGCGCCAGATGATGTCCGATATTTTCAACCAAGAGCTGCAAGTGCCCGAGAGTATCGAGAGCTCATGTCTAGGCGCAGCCATTCTCGGATTGTACAGCTTAGGCGAGGTGTCCTCGCTGCAAGTCGTCTCCGAGATGGTCGGCGGTTCTCGCAAGCATCAGCCTGATAAGCACAATGCCGCTATTTATGCAGAGATCATGCCGATCTATATTCGATTGTCGCGATTGCTGACAGTTGAATATGCGGAAATTGCTGCTTTTCAGAAAAAATGGATGTAAACGGCGACCATTAACGGCGAAATCTTAGTTGCCTCCGTACTTATGAATATAGGACGTTAGCGTTAAGAGCGGCCAAATATAATTGTTGCTCACATAATGAACGTATATGCTGCCCGGCAGGCCTGCTCCTGTCGGGTATGTGTATGTCCAGTCGTTTCGATCAAGTGCTTGCAGCAAAGCTTTTATGCCGCGCTCAATGGCCGGCGTAGATTTCGGAGATACTGCAATTAAACCATCAAGCGCCCATGCCGTCTGAGAGGGCGTGCTCGCATGCAGCGGAACGTAATGCTTCACTTTGTCGCTTAGACAGGACTCTCCCCATCCGCCATCTGCATTCTGAATACTAAGCAGCCAAGCAGCCGCCTTGCGCACAGCGGGATGATCGTTGGCGACGCCGATAGCCGTCAGCCCTTGAAGGGCAGCCCCTGTGCCGTGCGTATAAGCAATTCCCCAACGACCGTACCAACTGCCATCCTTCTGCTGCTGTGACAACACATACCGAACTGAATCCTCCAGCCAGCTTGACGATGACGTCAGATGAAGCTCTTTGCCTAGAAAATAAAGCGTACGTGCCGTTAGGTCGACCGTTGACGGATCGACAGCGATGTCTGCTGCGCCTTCAAAAGTTAGAAAGCTTGGCGGGGTCGTACTCCCTTGGCGCTCAAAAGCAGGCCATCCGCCATCGTCGTTGCGCATGGACATCACCCAGTTAAGGCCTCTTTGCCATGCTGCATGATCATCCTCGATATTCGTTGCTCCCGCAGTGTCTGATTCCGCTACATAAGGAAGCAATGACCGCAGCGCTGCTGTACTGTCGTCCACGTCGGGATATAGTGTATTTACGTCAGAGAAGCCCCATCCGCCCGGCGGCGTATCCGGATTGTGAATAGCCCAATCGGCCAGCTTGGTCTGTTGTCTAACTTTCAAATAAGCTGCCGCATTGCGCAGAGCGAAGCTCGAAGGCGGAAGTCCGGTTTCTCGAAGCGCGTAGCTGAGCATCGCCGTATCCCATACTTCCGCGGAAGCGACTTGAATATGGGGGCGATCACGGCATAGCAGCGAGCGAATGCCTGCAACCATACGGCTAATTAATGGCGAGTGGTCATCGTAGCCTAATGCGAGCAACGCCATAATCATCAACATCGTTGCTGTTGAGAAGGTGAGCAGCGTACTGTTCGGTTCGAGTCGATCAAGCATGTATTGCTCAGCCCTTTTCCATGCCTCGTGAGAAGCATCAGCAAACAATCCGGTTTGGGCTATCGTATCGAATAAAGCGGAAAAAGCCGCGAAGATCGGAGGATCATTTTTGAATTCCAGATGCCCGTCAATGAACCAATCGGACAGATCGGGAGCGCTTGGCGCGCGTCTAGCATAAAGACTGTTCGCCATAATGACGGTAGGGACAATATGAGCTCTAGCATGGCCTGACAATGTGAATAGATCGAACAGAGGGTGCTCGCCGAACAGGAAGGGCAGAGGCACGCGCAAGGCATTCGGCCATTCCGCCTGTCCCGAAGCGGACAACCATACTTGCGTAAGCAATGATTTCACCTCAGCCAAGCCGCCGCGGCTGCGAATATATTTCTTGGCATTAACTATCGGCGCATCGTACGGGGTATATAAGCCGGCGTAGAGCAGCGCATAGGCTGCCTCGGCCGTTGCGTCCAAATTGCCTTCCCGCTCATCATGATACAGTTTCCAGGAGCCATCAGGCTGCTGTTGGGAAGCAATACGAATCGCTAAGGAACGGATAAAGGGCTCATCGGCGATGTTCAATATCCGCAGTAACATAATCATGTTGCTGTCGGTCGTCAGGCCGTCGTCAAAGCACAGCCGCCATGCGCCGTCTGGTGATTGCAATCTCAGCAATTCTTCGGTCAATTGTTCTATTTTCTCTCGAAGCGGTTTCAAATCCATCATTCGCTTCATCCTTTGCATAGGTTATTCAATATGTATATGCGAGCGGTGGCCGACTCATTAAAGCAAACAAGGCATCGCCACTAGGAGATGCCTTGCCTTTCTAATTCCCATATTGGATTAGCCTTTCGGCTGCACTGTTCATCTATAGGCAGGAGTTAAAATACAACTGCGCGCAATATAATGACTAGTAAGATGAAGAGAACAAGAATAGTACCCGTATTTGACCATAGGCCGTTACCGCAACCAGCACCCACACCTGCTACAGGGTATCCCATAGTTCATTCCTCCTGAAAAGTAAGTTTAGTGTGATGTTTGTACCTAATCACAAGATAAAGTATGCGGCAGGGGCAGAAGAGAACTAGACATTTGTACCTGTATCGATGCAATTCCACTTTTGCCTACCATTTGATTGTTTAATCTTGCGTAGGCTGCTGCCTTTCCTGGCATTTGCCTTTGTCAGCAGAAAGCGCCGGGGACAGGCTTAGGCCGCGGATATTGCCGGATATGCTTAATTCGGGATTCCAAGTTAACGTTCATGCAATTGCCTGCAAGGAAGCTGGATGCCGCGCCTGTAGCCGTAACTTGAATACAGCCGACCGTAATATACGGGTTGCAGTTAATCCTCTCAATCTGGACGCCTTGCCCTGGCTCGTATTGCGGATCAACCAGTTCGGGCAATTGGCGATCAAAGATCCGGTATGATTCGAAAAAGACATCGCCGGCCGTCGTATGATCTTCCTTGCGCTGCACAGCCAATGCGCGAAGCCTGGCATTCGTCTCGCCGCGATCGCCGAATTGTACGGCGGCCGACAACGAGACGTCGATGAGGTATACGGCGCCAATTCGCGCTGTCCGAATCGGGAACGAATCGTTTGGACCRCTATTATTCGGCACTCGCTGCGCCCTCCTCCTGCGCTCCTTCCGGGAGCGGGAGCGGCGCTACGGGACCTACGATGACCGATTCCGGCGGCGTATCGAACATCGAGTTCAACGTGACGTAGTCGGTGTCCCCGATCTGGAACATTGAAGCGCTCGATACGCCGAGTATTTCGATCTGTCCAACGGTGAGCGCATGATTAACGACTTTGAATTGAATCATCTAGACATTGCCTCCTGATGGTGGAATCCCTTTTTGTAGCTGCTGCATATAGGCGAGCATTGCTGCGTCTGCATCTCTTATTGCTTTGACAAGCACAACTTCGCCTGTATTCTCGTTTGTATTCGGAGTTTCATTATCGTTGCCGCTGTTGTTTGATTGTTGCATATAGTAATTGATTCGTGTTGGCATCTGCTTCTTAATATCATTAAGAATGATTCTACGGTGGAACGGATCTAACGGGATGCATAGATCGGTTTCCATGGCGATAAGTCTTTCGGTCGCATCCGTATCGAGATATCGATTCATATTATTGAATATTTCGTTATACAACGGGGATGGAGGCGTCACTGCAGGAGCTGCTGACGGGAACACCTCAGGTGCTGGTGCGGGTGAAGGTACAGATATTTGCTCGATGGACCCAGGAAAGTGATCGCCGCCGCTGCCGGGAGCGGTCATGCCGATATTCAGTGTTCCATCCAGCTTCTCAACCTTCAATTGGTCAAAATGATATTCGATGCTCTCGATATTGTAAGCAGGCTTAGCCTCCAACAGCTTCACCTGCTCGCATAACTCGGCAACCTGCTGCTCTAGCTTCTCGATAATCGTTTGCTGGACGGTTAGCTTATGCATCACGTCATGCGCCCAGGCTTGCCAAGGTGACAGCGGACCTTGCTGCATACGTTCCACCTCCTGACGTAACGGTATGTTTACTAGCGATTATGAAGGATTCGGAAGCGGCACGAACGATAACGGATTTTCCGAGCTGAGCTGCGGAGCAGGCCCAGAGAAGCCGCCTGTATTGAAGAGCTGGGACAATGATCGGATCGAACCTGCGCTGCCTACCTGAAGCACCGAGCTGTTCGAGATGCTGTCTATGCGCATCGAATTGATCGTAATCTGCTGATGAATGGTCCAGCTCATATGACGTTAACTCCCGAGGCTACCTCGTTTTGCGTATTGTCTTGCAAATCCGGATCAAGCGTGTTCGTTGCGCTGACGGCATTGTTGGAATTCGTTAAGCTGCCCGTCAGGAAGGATCCCGACCCTGCGTACGTTTTGGAACTGCTATTGGGCGATACTTGCACGGCATCGCCGAACTGAACGATCGAGCTCGATCCGACACTGACTATTTTTACAAAACCTACGACTGCTGGCATGACGTTCACCCTCTTCTATGAATCGGTCTGGCTGGCCTATCTGATATTACATCTTATGCGGCATTCGCCTAGACGTTACCCGCCCAAGTACGTGCTGTTGCTAAATCAGCCGGCAGTATCCATCGACTAGGCTGGCGCATATATTGGCAGTAGTGCAGGGAGGCAGGTGTGCTGATGGCGTCCAAATGGAATGATATCGAGAAATGGATGGAAGGGCAGCAGCTTCCAAAAGGGTTCGAGGTGCTCAAAGAGCCGGATTGGGTGGAGCAATATGTAAGGAAGCTGATGACCAAAGCGCTGCCTGAGGCTGCCGGCGTAATAACCGGCTCGAAGTCGGCGGCAGTCTCCGAAACGGACCATTTTGTCATCGTAAAAATAAATTTGCCAAAGGATACGGAACGTGAACAGGTAAGGCTGTTCATTCGCGAAGATCGAGTCCGGGTGGAAGGGCTGCCGAAAGGAAATAAAGAGACCGTGAAGCTGCCGGTACTCGTTAAACCGCGAATATGCAAAGCACAGGTGAAGGATGGTATCCTGCATGTGAAATTGCGCAAGCGGCCCGTCAATCGCACCTATCATGAGTCGTATATTGTCTGGTAGCGAGGATATCCAGTTCTTTTGCAGGCAAGGGGGGCCGCTTCATTTGTTGCAGGAACTCCTTGTTTTGTCACGAAATCGACCGGGTTTACGGCTGGATAATGGCAGACTTATCCCTTATAATGGCTAGTGACG